>CAYTDW010000406.1:0-3619 GCA_964436585.1 uncultured Halioglobus sp.
CGTCTTCCCCGGCAACCAAGGCGGCCCCCTGATGCATGTGATCGCCGCCAAGGCGGTGAGCTTCAAGGAGGCCGCGAGCCCGGAGTTCGTGAGCTACCAGAAGCAGGTGGTCGCCAACGCCAGGGCCATGGCGGCGGCCTTTATCGGCCGGGGCCTGAAAATCGTCTCCGGCGGCACGGATAATCACCTGATGCTGGTGGACCTGATCGGCAAGCCCTACACCGGCAAGGACGCCGACGCGGCCCTCGGTGAAGCCTACATCACGGTCAACAAGAACGCGGTGCCCAATGACCCGCGCTCACCGTTTGTGACCTCGGGCCTGCGGGTAGGCACGCCGGCGATCACCACCCGCGGCTTTAAAGAGGCCGAGACGGTCGAGCTTACCGGCTGGATTTGCGATGTGCTTGAAGCGCTGGAAAATGGCAGCTCGGACAAGGTCATTCCCGCGGTGAAGGCCCGGGTGCTGGACATTTGCGCCCGCTTCCCGGTTTATCGCGATTAGGAGGCTGTCGGAGCCTGGACTGATCTACTGCGGTGGCGCTCCACCCGGGCGCTCGCAGATCGGCGCCCGCAGGGCCGGTAAATCCAGGATGGTCAGCTCGCGCTTGTGCAGGGTGATGACGCCTTGGTGTTCCAGCCGGGCCAGTTCCCGGCAGACCGTTTCCAGGGTAACCCCCAGGTAGTTGCCGATGTCCGTGCGCGACATGGGCAGGCGCAAGTCACTGGCGGATTCCCCCCGTCGCGCCGCCCGCGTCGACAAGCTCAGCAGGAAGGCGGCGAGGCGCTTCCGGGCCGGGCGCTTGTGCAGGAACTGGGCGGCCAGCTGGTGGTCTTCCACCAGGCGCTGGCTCATCAGGTGCAGCAGTCGTGTCTGCAGGTCGGGAATCCTGCGGCACAGGTCTTCCAGGTCGGCGAAGGGCAGTTCGCACACCAGCGTGTCCTCCAGTGCCCTGGCGGTGCTCCGGTAGTGACCTCCATCGATGGCCGAGAAACCGAAGATCTCCCCGGGCAGGTGACAGCCGGTGATGCGGACCCAGCCGTCCTCGTGGGTGGTGTAGGTCTTGATACTGCCGGCGAGGATGGCATACAGGGCGGTGAAGGGCTGGTTCTGGTGGTAAAGAAAGTCACCGGCCGCCACCGTGCGCCGCTCCTCGATGATCGCTTCCAGTGCGTTCAGGTGGTGCGGGTCGAGGGCGGCGGGCAGGCACTGGACCCGCATGCGGCAGGTGTCGCAGGAGATATCGAACTCATGGGCGCACAGCAGATCCGAGCCGATGAGCTCCGCAACCACCTTATGACGCAACATCACCTGTTACCCGCTTTCTTGTTGGCCGACCGCGCCGACGCACAGCCGCGGCTCATTATGGAGGAACTTCCCCGCCTTGTCATGGCCGCTGCCCGGGCGCGCCCGGGCTTGTGCCGGCGCCCGGACACTGGCAGCTTTGTGGTGGGGAAATATGTTAATGTTCAGCCACTTAGAATAATGAGGTAGAGCCATGCACTGTCCGTTTTGCGGCGCCGACGACACCAGGGTCATAGATTCGCGCCTCGTTGCCGAAGGCGACCAGGTGCGACGGCGGCGGGAATGCCTGAGCTGCGCCGAGCGCTTTACCACCTATGAGATGGCTGAACTGGTGATGCCGCGGGTGATCAAGCAGAACGGCAGCCGCGAACCCTTCGACGAGGAAAAACTGCGGGCGGGTTTCCTGCGTGCGCTGGAAAAGCGGCCGGTGTCGGTGGAGCGCATAGAAGCGGTGATCAACCAGATCAAGCACGACCTGCGGGCGACCGGCGAGCGGGAGGTGGGCTCGCGGGTGCTGGGCGAACTGGTGATGGACCAGCTGAAACAGCTGGACCAGGTGGCCTATGTCCGCTTCGCATCGGTGTACCGCAGTTTCCAGGACATCAGCGAATTCCGCGACGCCATCGAGCGACTCGAGGCCGAACCGGCCTTCAAGCCGGCGGACTGAGCCGGGCCCGCCATGGACCCCATCCACGACACCAGCCTGATGGCGCGGGCCCTGCAACTGGCCCGGCGCGGCCATTACTCGGCCATGCCCAACCCCCATGTGGGCTGTGTGCTGGTGCGTGACGGCCACATCATCGGCGAAGGCTACACCCGGCCGGCGGGCGGCAACCACGCCGAGGTCGAGGCGCTGCTGGCGGCCGGGGACGCCGCGGGCGCGGTCGCCTACGTTACGCTGGAGCCCTGCAGCCATCAGGGTAAAACCGGCCCCTGCGCTGACGCGCTGATTGCCGCCGGGGTGAGTCGCGTGGTGGCCGCGACCCTGGACCCGAATCCCCTGGTGGCGGGCAGGGGACTGGAAAAATTGCGCGCCGCCGGGGTTGCGGTGGAGTGCGGCCTGCTGGAGGTGGAAGCCAGGCAGTTGATTCCCGGATTCATCGCCCGCATGAGCCGCGGTCGCGGCCGGGTGCGGGCGAAGCTCGCCATGTCCCTGGATGGCCGCACCGCGATGGCCTCGGGCCAGAGCCAGTGGATCACCGGCCCGGCGGCGCGGCAGGATGTCCAGCGCCTGCGGGCCATGAGTTGCGCGGTTGTCACCGGGGTGGGGACGGTGCTGGCGGACGACTGCGCCCTCAGCGTGCGCCCGGGCGAACTGGGCCTGCCGCCGGGGCAGGCGGAACTGGCGGCGGCGCGACAGCCGCTGCGGGTCGTGCTGGATTCGTCGTTGCGAACCCCGCCGGGCGCCCGGGTGCTGGCCGCAGGCGGCGCCACCCTCATCTGCCACACCGCCGCCGCGGTGGCGCCGGCCGGGCTGGCCCGGGAGGGCGTCGAGCTGCTGGCCCTGGCCCGCGGCGCCCAGGGCCTGGATTTGCAGCAGCTGATGGCACAGCTCAGCGCGCGGCAATGCAATGAAATTCTGGTAGAATCCGGCCCCCGTCTGGCCGGCGCCCTGCTGCGGGAGGGCCTGTTGGACGAGTTGATCGTATATATGGCCCCCGCCCTGCTGGGCGACCGGGCGCGGCCCCTGCTGGCGCTTCCCCTCGACGATATGGCGGACAAGGTCGAACTGCAGATCGAGGACGTGCGCAAGGTCGGGCAGGACTGGCGCTTTACCGCCAGGCCGCGCCAGGGCGCGTAGGCCGCCGCAGGAGGAGCAGTATGTTCACAGGTATTATCCAGGCAGTTGGCACGGTGGTGGCCATGCAGCCCAGCGGTGGCGACCTGCGCCTGCGCGTCCACAGCGGCAAGCTGCCCCTCGCTGATGTGGCGCTGGGTGACAGCATCTGCACCAACGGCGTCTGCCTCACCGTGATCGAGCTGCCCGGTGACGGCTACTGGGCGGATGTTTCCGTGGAAACCCTCAATTTCACCACCCTGGGCAAGCTGCGGCCCGGGTCGCGGCTCAACCTGGAAAAGGCCCTGACCCCGGCCAGCCGCCTGGGAGGCCATATCGTCAGCGGTCATGTGGACGGGGTGGGTGAAGTGCTCAGCCTGCAGGAGGACGGCCGCTCGATCCGGGTGGAACTGGCGGCGCCTACGCCGCTGGCGAAATACATCGCCCATAAAGGCAGTATCTGCGTGGACGGTACCAGCCTCACCGTCAACGCCGTGCGCGGGGCCCGGTTTGACCTCAACATCATTCCCCAGACCATG
>CAYTDW010000407.1:0-3615 GCA_964436585.1 uncultured Halioglobus sp.
TAGATGATACTGCCGTACAACTGTCCCGCCTGGTTGAGGTTGGGCAGCACCTGCCGTATGGGGTTGGCGCCTTCCGAGCGGTCCACCGCGTAGGCCGCCGGGTAGTGGGAGACGAGGAAGTTGAGCGCGTGGTCCACCTGCGGGAAGGCGGGATTCACCATCTTGTCCGCCATGAAATTGGCGAACACTTCCTTGGTCCACACATCGTTGAACCAGCGCATGGTCACCAGGTTGCCGAACCACATGTGCGCCGTTTCGTGGGCGATCAACTGGGCCCGTCCCAGCAACTCGGTCAGGGGTGGCTCCTCGCCAAGCAGCAGGCTGGAGGCGCGGTAGCCGATGGCGCCCGCGTGCTCCATCCCGCCGTAGGGAAACCCCGGCAACAGCGCGAAATCGAACTTGGCGAAGGGGTAGGCAACCCCGGTGTAGGCTTCCAGCCAGGCCAGGGACTGCCCGTGCAACTCGAAGATGGCGTCGACATTGCGCGCCACTTTGGCCGCATCGGTCTCCCGGTGCAGCAGCGTCATCACGCGCCCGTTGACCTCCCGGGTGATGGCCTGGAATTCACCGGCGACGAAGGCAAACAGGTAGGAGCTGATCAGGTCGGAGGGCGCAAAGCGGTGCTCCACCCTGCCCTCTCCCAGCTCGACCCGCCGCGCCAGCGGCCCGTTGGAAAGCGCCTTCCAGTCGGCGGGAAGCACCAGGGTGAGCTCGAATCGCGCCTTGAGGTCGGGCTGGTCAAACAACGGGAACGCCGTGCGCGCCCGGTCGGGCACGAACAGGGTATAGAGAAAATCCGGATTGCGATTGAGGGAGCCATCCCCGGCGATGAACTCGATGTCGACCTCATTGCGCCCCCTGCGCAGCGCGGAGGCGGGCAGCACAATGTGCTCGCTGGCAAGCAGGGTCCCGGCGGGTGCACCGTTGATACGCAGGGAGCGGATGCTCGAGCGCTCGCCCCGGAAGTCGAGCTGTAGTGGCGCCGCGGTGTCGGCAAGGTCGAAGCCGATCGTCGCCTGTGCCGGTATCGGCAACTGCTCGTCCGCGGGAATGTCAAAACGCAGCCGGTAAGTGATATCGGCCAGGCGCCCGGCCCGGCTGCGGGCGAGTTGCTCCGACACCCCGGCCTCGGTCGCCAGCTGCGCTTGTTGCCCCTTCACGTCGCTCACCCCGGTTTGCTCGCCGCCGGCCGCCAGCGCCAGCAGGGCGAGCGCCAGCCCCATCATCCCTGCCAGACCCTTCGCCTGAACCCCGCTTTTGCGCTGGATCAAAACTATTGGCATTTTTCCACCATTTCCACAGCCTGTTGTGGATCATAGACGAAACCAGGCGCATATATTGACAATGTGAACCGATAAATGAACCTGCCATGTCACCAGTGAACCCCGTTCCAGGCCCCCGGGCCACTAGCGCCGATATCCCGCTGCAGGCGGCCTCCCTCGATATCTGGCGCCAGAAATACTGCCTGCGGGACCAGCAGGGCAAGCCGGTGGACCGGGACATCGACGCCACCTTGCAGCGGGTGGCGCGGGCCATCGCCGCCGTGGAATCGACCGCCGAACTCGCGCGCCACTGGTACGAGGAGTTCCTCTGGGCCCTGCACCAGGGCGCCATCCCCGCCGGGCGCATCCTGTCCAATGCGGGGGCAAGGGACTACAAGGCCGACACCTCCACCATCAACTGCACCGTGTCCGGCACCCTGGCCGACTCCATGGAAAGCATCCTGTCGAAGAACACGGAAGCCGGCCTGACCCTGAAGGCCGGTTGCGGTATCGGCTACGAATTCTCGACCCTGCGGCCCGCCGGGGCCACCGTGGCCGGGGCCGGCGCGCGCACCTCCGGGCCACTGTCATTCATGGAAATCTTTGACAAGACCTGCCTCACCGTCTCCTCCGCCGGGGGCCGCCGCGGCGCCCAGATGGCCACCTTCGATGTCTCCCACCCCGATGTGCTGGAGTTTATCCGGGCCAAGCGGGAACCGGGCCGGCTGCGCCAGTTCAACCTGTCGCTGCTGATCACCGATGAATTCATCCGGGCGGTGGAGAATGACCAGCCCTGGCCCCTGCTGTTTCCGATCAAGGCGGGCAGCCTGGCCGAGGCCAGGAAAAAGGCCGGGAAAAAGGGCATCCTGTGGCAGGCGTGGCCCGCCGACGACGGCTACCTGGCCAACGACCGGGGCGAAGTCGCCTGCCGGGTCTACCGGGAGCTGCCGGCCCGGCACATCTGGCAGACCATCATGGCCTCCACCTATGACTACGCCGAGCCGGGGTTCATCCTCATCGACCGGGTGAACGAGCTCAACAACAACTGGTTCTGCGAAACGATCCGCGCCACGAATCCCTGCGGCGAACAGCCGCTGCCCCCCTACGGCAGCTGCCTGCTGGGTTCGATCAACCTCACCCGCTTCGTCGACAAGCCCTTCACCGAGCAAGCCGGTTTCGACTGGCAGCGCTTCAACCGGGTGGTGGCGATTTTCACCCGGATGCTGGATAACGTGGTGGAGATCAACGGCCTGCCCCTGGCGCAGCAGCGGGAGGAGATCACCGCCAAGCGGCGCCACGGCATGGGGTTTCTCGGCCTCGGCTCCGCCCTGGCCATGCTGCGCCTGGTGTACGGCAGCGAGCCTGCCCTGGAGTTCACGGGGCGGGTCGCCCGCGAACTCGCCCTGACCGGCTGGCGCACGGGTGTCGCCTTGGCCCAGGAGAAAGGCGTCGCCCCCGCGCTGGCCAGGGAGTACACCGTGACCCAGGCCATGCTGGAGCACCGGCCCGAGATGCGCGCGGACGGCATCGGTGTCGGCGACCGGCTTCCCGGGCGGGTCCTGCACGCGCGCTACAGCCGCTATATGCAGCAGATCGCCGCAGTTGACCCGGATCTCGTCGCCCAACTGGCTGCGACCGGCTGCCGCTTTACCCACCACAGTTCCATCGCGCCCACGGGCACCATCGCCCTGTCGCTGGCCAACAACGCCAGCAACGGTATCGAACCCACCTTCGCCCACCAGTACTCGCGCAACATCATTCGCGAGGGCAGGAAAACCAAGGAGAAAGTCGAGGTGGATTCCTATGAACTGCTGGCCTACCGCCAGCTGGTAGACCCTGAAGCCTCACCTCTGGCCAACGAGGGCCCGCACTGCCTGCCGGCCTGGTTCGTCACCACCGACGAGGTCACGCCCCGGCAGCACGTCGATATGCAGGCCGCCGCCCAGCAGTGGGTGGATTCCAGCATTTCCAAGACCATCAACGTCCCCAGCGATATCGACTACGAGGCCTTCAAGGACATCTACCTCTACGCCTGCCGCAAGGGCCTCAAGGGCTGCACCACTTTCCGCTTCAACCCCGATGCCTTCCAGGGCGTGCTGGTGCGGGAGCAGGACCTCGCCAACACCTGGTACCGCTTCACCCTCAGTGACGGCACCACGGTGGATGCGCGGGGCGATGAGGAAATCGAGTACGACGGCGCCACGCACAGCGCCGCCAACCTGTTCGACGCCCTGCGGGAGGGCTACTACGGCAAATTGTAATCGGGGGAAGCAGCGGCGATGGCCAGAAAAATCGACAAGGAGATCGTGGACTGCACGGTGACCGGAAACGAGGCGACGTACGGCGGGGGCGT
>CAYTDW010000408.1:0-3596 GCA_964436585.1 uncultured Halioglobus sp.
GGGGGTTGTACTTGCCGATGAAACCGACATTGCGCCGGTTCATCCCGAGAATGCCGAGTTCCTTCAGCCGGCGCGGGGAGATCAGCCTGATCATTGCTGCTTGTCCAGGTCCCGAAAGCGGTACAGCTCGGACAGGCGGTAGCCGGTGTACTTGCCCAGTACCAGGATCACCGCCAGCAGGCTCATGGTGAGTTCGGGGAAGTTGAACGTCAGGTGTTCCACCAGGTGGTTGGTCATGACCAGGTAGGACAGCACCGCCACCACGAGGCTGCCGCCGCCCTGTTTGAACACCTCGCGAAAGCCCTCCTCTTCCCAGAGGATGGACATGCGCTCGATGGTCCAGGACAGGATGATGGTGGGGAAGAAGGTGACGGTGAGTGCCCGGTCCAGACCAAACTTGTAACTGAGGATGGCCGTGGTCGCCATCATGAATATCACCACGATGATGACCGCGGAGATGCGTGAGACCAGCAGCAGGTTCAAGTGGCTCAGGAACGAGCGAATCCACAGGCCCACCCCTACCAGGGTAATGAACAGGACCAGGCCGGTCAGCAGCTGGGTTTGCAGGAAAGCCAGCGCAATCAGGATGGGCATGAACGTGCCCGAGGTTTTCAGGCCGACGATGAGCCGCATGATAACCACCACCAGTGCCGCCACCGGTATCAGCATCAGGCCCTTGAAGACGCCCTGCTGCTCTACCGGCAGGGCGTAGATCGAGAAGTCCAGCAGGGCATACTCGTGCGCGCGCTGCTCCATGCCGATCACGGCCTTGGCTGGAAGGCTGTTGCTCACCAGTGCGAACTGGAGGGTGGAGTTACTGCCACCGGCCACCGCCAGCAGGGCGTCGCTGCCGCGCTGCCAGACAAAGAAATTGGCCGGCATGCCGATATTGGCGTTTTCCGGATCGATCACTACCCAGCGGTCGCCGTTGTGAAATTCGAGCAGGGCGCTGAGCGTCTGGCGCCTGCGCCCGTCCTGCAGGCGTATGCCCCTGATCTCATGGGCGGGAATTCCGGCGTGAGCCAGCACGGCCAGCATGACCACCTCAGGGGATTCCTCGAAGGTACCCAGCAGAAACTGCGCGTCCAGGTCCTGGCTTTCTTGATTGAACTCGGTGACCAGTAGCGCGACAAAGGTTTCGGTATCGGCCGATTGTTCGCGCAGTTTGCCGATCAGGCGTTCCATCGCCGTCGCCTGGTCATTTTCCAGCAGCGGCTTGTCCTGCAGTGTGACGGGCATGTCAGCCAGTTCCTGGCTGGAGGGCTGATAGGCCTGCAGCTTGTAGTAAAGCGTGGTGGAATCCTCCAGGCTCTGCCGGGTCCAGCGCGCTTTCCTGCGATTGTTCTCCTCGGCGACAGTAAAGCCAAAGCCGGAGGAGGCGAAGTGCTCCTCCAGCAGCACCCAGCCAGCCAGTGGCTCGGGCAGCGTCAGGTCCACCTGCACGGGCTGGTCCTTGCTGGGAGTGAAATTGACCTTGGACTCTATCGTCCACACGTCGCGGTATTCGCCGGGCACCAGCGGGAAGCCGAGGCTGACGGCCTTGTAAAGTGTGAGCCCGACCCCGAGCAGGAACAGGGTGCCGGCAATGAACGCGATCTGGGTTTTTGAGGCCATAGTCTCTACGCAATCCTGATTATTTGGCTATTTTCTGCTGGCGACTGACGTCGACGATTACCGTATCAACCAGCAGGTTCCTGCCGATCTGCAGTGGATATTCCATGTTCTCGCGTTCATTGAGCGTGACATCCACCGGCGCGCGGCTGTCTGCCAGGGTGATATGGAGCCTGACCACGTAGCGATATTTCTCCTTGTTGTCGCCCTGCTTGATCACGATCTTGCGCCGCAGTGGCTGCTGCAGGGCGACTGTCTTTTTGGTGGCGGGGTCAAGCACAGTGAAATGCACCCAACGTTTGCCGTCTTTCTCGACCAGTTCGATATTCTCGGCGTGCAGGGTCGTTGATGCGGCGCCGGTGTCTATGCGCGCGGGCAGACGGATATCACCGGGTTCAATCCTGGCCCACTCCACCGCACCCACGATCGGCAGGTTCAATTTGCCGGCATTGGTTGGCTTCTGCGGTGTCGGCGCCGGGACAGTGACAATTTTTTCGATGACCTGGGGCTCAGGGCACACTACCGGCTCCACCACCGGGCACACCGGGCAGGCAGGAGGTTCCACCACAGGGCAGGCTACGGGTTCCGGCGCGGGTTTGAGTGAGCTACAGCCGGCTGCCAGCAGCAGGGCCAGGCAAACACATGATCTTGAGAGTTTCTTCATCATTGCAGGGTGATTGATCACTGGTAGGTTGAAGTTAAGGCCGGCGCACGCCGGATGTCATGCCGATCGCCGCTGTTATTTTTTGCGGCGGCCACGGCAACCGCTCCGATCCGGTTGCCGCCCCACATGGCCAGACTCCCGGGGGCGCGACAGCGGCGCGTGCAGCTTAGCTCAACTTCAGGGTCCTTCCAAACCTCTTGCGATCCAAAGGGACAATTTTCCAGCGGCTACAGGTGTACAGCTTGCGACCAATAACATAGTAAAATACTCAGGTATAAACTTGACTGATTTACTGGGTTATGACAGGCTTGGAACGGATGCAACTGAGCATGTCCGCAACGGAGCAATAATCAATGCGACTGACGACCAAGGGAAGATACGCGGTAACCGCCATGCTGGACCTTGCCCTGAACCATGAGCATGGGCCGATTCGCCTCGCGGGTATATCCGATCGGCAGGGCATTTCCCTGTCCTACCTCGAACAACTGTTCGCCCTGTTGCGGCGACATGAACTGGTCAGGAGCGTGCGCGGGCCCGGTGGCGGCTACCACCTCGGACGCCACGCAAGTACAATCAGCGTCGCTGAAGTCATAGCAGCCGTGAACGAGGATACAGACACCACCCGCTGCCGCGGCGCCGGTGATTGCCAGGAAGGCGAAACCTGTCTCACCCACCACCTGTGGCAGGACCTGTCAGACCAGGTCCATGATTTCCTCCAGAACATTTCGCTGGGCGACCTGGTAAAGCGCCAGGATATCCGCCGCGTGTCCCAGCAGCAGCAGAAGCGGAGCAAGGACCTGGCGCGCAGGGGCGACCAGATTCCCACCAGCGAAATATGAACTGTACCGCGCCGCCTGCGGCAGCGTGTGACCAGGGGTAAGCAGTAATGTCACAGCAACACATCGACGAGGTCATGGCGCGTGAATACGCGGCGGGATTCGTCTCCGCCAGGTCACGGGCCAAATCGACTCGCCAGGTTTTCGCAAGTCCACGACGATTCAGCCGGGCCAGCGTCGTGTCTTCCTTGTAGCTCGTGCCGGCCACGACCGACTGCGGCCCGATGCCCGGGAGCTTCAGCATCCGCTCGACGACGTCGTCCAGGTGCCCCTCGGGCTCGTTGTACGATAGCCAATCGTAACGCGAACGAACTTCGCGCGGCGGCGGCGGATTTAGCAACTGCACGACGCCGCACGAGGCACATTGCCCCATCGCCAGCGGAAAGCGGTACTCCGGCTCGTCCGCCGTCTCCCGGGCGGACAACGGCCAGCGATTCGTCAACGGCTGCAGGCCGAAGTCGACGAGCGCCCGCACCTGGGGCCGG
>CAYTDW010000409.1:0-3589 GCA_964436585.1 uncultured Halioglobus sp.
AAAAAGACCTCGATGGAACTCGGCGGCAATGCGCCTTTCATCGTGTTCGATGACGCCGACCTCGATGCCGCACTGCAGGGCGCGATGGCCTCCAAGTACCGCAATGCCGGCCAGACCTGCGTCTGCTCCAACCGCCTGTTCGTGCAGGACGGCGTGTACGATGCCTTCGTCGCGAAACTGGTCGCGGCCACCGCCGCACTGACGGTGGGTGACGGCATGCAGGACGGCATCACTATCGGCCCGCTGGTCAACACCCGGGCGGTCAGCGATGTCGACAAGCTGGTGCAGGCGTCCATTGCCGCCGGCGCCACGGTCGCCCTGGGCGGCGCCCCCCACGCGCTGGGCGGCTGCTTTTACCAGCCCACCGTGCTGACCGGTGTCACGCCGGAGATGGCCGTTTTCCGCAACGAGATCTTCGGTCCGGTCGCACCGGTGGTGCGCTTCTCCACCGAGGCGGAGGTCATCGCCATGGCCAACGATACCGAGTTCGGCCTCGCCTCCTACTTCTACACCCGGGATATCGGCCGGGTGTGGCGCGTGGCAGAGGCGCTGGAGTACGGCATCGTCGGCATCAATGAAGGCATGATCTCCAACGAGATGGCGCCCTTTGGCGGCGTCAAGGAATCCGGCTCGGGCCGCGAGGGTTCCAAGTACGGCATCGACGACTACGTCGAGGTGAAGTACATGCTGATGGGCGGGCTGGGATAGCCCGCCCCCGCCGCGGACACCAGCCCAAGTTCCAGCCTTCGCGCGCCGCTGGCTGGCCAACTTTGCATCGAGGACCTGCTCACCTTTGTAATAAAAAGTGTCCGGGTCCGTAGTACAGCCAAACGGCATAACTGAGGATATCTTCCGGGCGCCAAGCCGTGCAAATCGGTGCCATTTATAGCGATTGATAAGCCCATCCTACCCATGTCGGGCACTTGACGTGTCAGGTCGGTCTATACTCAGTCTACATACCCTGCCAGTTATGAGACTTGATTCCATGAGCCTGATACTCCTCCTGATAAGCGCCCTGGTACTTCTCTACATCGGCCTTGGTGGCTCCACTGCCCTCGTTGTGCTGTCCAGCGCCCTGGTTATCGGCTGGTACCTGGACTCGGCCAGCCTGGCGAGCTTGCTTTTCGGCACCCTGTTGTTCGTTGCCATGCTGTTTCTGCTGGTCCCGAACACCTTCCGGCGCGACTGGCTGAGCCGCGCTCTGCTGGGTTGGGTGCGAGGCATGTTGCCCAAGCTGTCGGAAACCGAGGCGGAGGCCCTGCGCTCGGGCAGCGTGGACTGGGACGGGGAGTTGTTCTCGGGCCGCCCCGACTGGAAACGCCTGCTGAATGCTCCCCACGCCCGCCTGACGGCGGAGGAACAGGCGTTTCTCGACGGTCCGGTGAATACGCTGTGTGAAATGGTCGATGACTGGACCATCACCAATGAACTATTTGACCTCTCTGGGCAGACCTGGGATTACGTGCGTAAGCAGGGATTTTTCGGCCTGGTGATTCCGACCGAATACGGCGGCAAGGGTTTCTCCCAGACCGCCCACTCTGAAATCGTCATGAAGATTTCTACCCGCAGCGTATCCGCGGCGGTGACGGTGATGGTGCCCAATTCCCTGGGCCCGGGCGAGCTGCTGATGGAATACGGGACCGATGAACAGAAGTCCCACTACCTGCCACGGCTTGCATCCGGCGAGGATATTCCCTGCTTTGCGCTCACCTCCCCCGTGGCCGGCTCCGATGCCGGCGCCATTCCCGACAAGGGCATAGTCTGCATGGGAGACTGGCAGGGTGAGCAGGTGCTGGGACTCAGGGTCACCTGGAACAAGCGGTACATAACCCTGGCCCCGGTGGCGACCATTATCGGCCTCGCCATCAAGGTTTACGACCCGGAACACCTGCTGGGGGATGATGAAACAGTGGGGGTGACCTGCGTCATGGTACCCCACGACCTGCCCGGAGTGCACAGCGGCACCCGCCACCTGCCGATGAACACGGTGTTCATGAATGGGCCCACCTGGGGCAACGACGTGTTTATCCCCATGGATCAGGTAATCGGCGGCCAGGACATGCTCGGCAAGGGCTGGACCATGTTGCTGGAATGCCTGTCCATCGGCCGCTCGATCTCACTGCCTGCACTGGCGGCGGGAGCCGGCAAAGTCGCCAGCCTGGCCACAGGCGCCTACGCCTGCGTGCGCGAACAGTTCGGGCGCTCCATCAGCGAATTCGAGGGCGTACAGGAAGCACTGGAACCCGTTGCAGGCTACAGCTATATGATGGACGCCGCGCGCTTGCTGACAGCGTCAATGCTGGATCGGGGCGTGCGCCCGGCAGTGCCCTCGGCCCTGCTGAAGTACCGCAACACCGACCTGATGCGAGTGGTGATCAACCACGCCATGGACGTGGTGGCCGGGCGCGGCGTCATTACGGGGCCGCGCAATTTCATGGCGCGCATCTACCAGGCCGTACCTATCGCCATCACGGTGGAGGGGGCCAATATCCTCACCCGCAGCCTGATGGTCTTCGGCCAGGGCGCCATCCGCTGCCATCCCTTTATCGTCGATGAAATAGAGGCCGCCGGCATGCAGGATGAGGCGCAGGCCGTCGCCAGGCTCGACGCAGTTATTTTCCGCCACATCGGCCACACCGCACGCAATGTCCTGCGCAGCCTGCTGCTGGGCCTGAGCGGCGGCCGGCTGGAGCCCGTTCCGGACGAAGGTAAGCTGCGCCCCTATTACGGCCAGCTCTCGCGCTTTGCCGCAGCCTATTCCCTTCTGACAGATGTCACCCTGCTCTCAATCGGGGGCGGCCTGAAAGCGCGGCAGCGGCTTTCCGGGCATATGGCAGACTGCCTGGTGCAGCTCTACTATGCTTCCGCGGTTATCAAGCAATGGCACGAGGAGGGCTACCCGGAGTCCGAACGCGAGCTGGTCCAGTGGTGCCTGCAAACCTGCCTCTACGAATTGCAGGTACACATGCGCGAACTCATTGATAACTACCCGGTGAAGGTTCTGCGCTGGCCCCTGCGCCTGCTGGTTTTTCCGCTTGGCCACGGTCGCCTGCGCCGGCCCGACCAAAAGCTGGGTGCAGCCGTGGCAGCGGCCATCGTCCACCCAGGCCCGGCGCGGGACCGGATTGTCCGCGGCGCCTATTACACTGAGCAGCCGAACGACGCGCTGGGCCGGGTGTTACACGCCTACCGCCTGGCCAACTCCACCCAGGCCCTGCGCGATGCTCTGCACCAGGCGGTGCGACAGCGTGACCCCGACGATCTCGACGGCATCGCGTTGCTCATGGGCCACCAGCGCAGCGAGCTGGTGGACTGGGCTGTGGCCGCAAAGGTTATCGAGGAAGCCGACCGCGACGCGTTGCTGGAGGCACTGACCGCACTGTATGACGTTATACGTGTTGACGCCTTCGAAGCGGAGGGCATCAAGGCTATGTCGGAGTCCGTGCGCGGACTACGCCGGGTGGTCGAACGCCACTGATGACCATTGCCGACGCCGGCACACTGCTTGCCCCAGCTGCTCTCAAGTTGGCTTGTCAGCCTATGATTCCCCGGATCTGCAAGTCGGCTATGGTCGCGGCGTCGATACCCA
>CAYTDW010000410.1:0-3584 GCA_964436585.1 uncultured Halioglobus sp.
TCTCGACTACGCCATCCAGTACATCGACCCCTATTATTATCAGAATGCGATGTTGCCCTTTGTCGAAGGCATGATGCGCAGCAACGGTTACCCCAACTTTTTCTTCGAAAACGCCATGGTCGTCACCGTCGGCAAAGCCTGGGCCAGTATGCATGATGATCGACTGCCCCATGGCGACCCGGGCGCCACCGTGACGATCGCCCCGCCATCCGACGCCTACATCGGGCCCATTTATTTCAACAAGTCGGTGATACCGGACCTGTCCCAGCCGGACGTTTCTGTCGACGGGGGTGTGGTCTGGCTCAATATGCCGCTGGACAACACTTACTATGTCAGCGCCCGGAAGCCCGGTGTTACGTATGAAACCGTTAAATTCCACATAACGGCAACGGACCGCGACAACGGTGTGGCCCTGTATATAGCCTCGCCACCGGATTCAGTGCAGGGTGACAATGAATCCGGCCCCGGCGAACCGTGAGGCCGGTTGCCTGCCCGGCGGCATTGATCAGCGCCGCGGCGCCAGTGCGGCCTGCCGGCCCGCCAGGCGTCCGGAGAAGGTGGCATCCCCCACCGACATGCCGCTGCTGTAGCCCTCGGCGCGGCGCACTACCCCACAGGCCGTGCGCCCGGCGGCGTAGAGGCCGGGTATTACCTCGCCCTGGGTGTTCACCACTTCGCCGCTGGGCCGGGTATCCAGGCCGCCGAGGGTGAAGTAGGGCACGAAGGCGCCGCGCCCGGGGGTGATGTCGAGGGCGACCAGTGGCGGCTGGAGCGGTGTGAGCCATTCCGCCGCCTTGTGGTAGAGGCTGTCCTCGCCGCGGGCGCAGTCCTCGTTGTAAACAGCGAGGGTGTGCTGCAGGGTGCCGGGGTGCAGGCCCAGCTCCTGTTCGAGTTCCTCCACGGTCTCCCCGGTGCCCGCCACGGGCGCCCCCAGGTAGCTCACCTTTTCGTAATTGCCGTACTGCTCCACCGTGACGATAAAGTAGATGCGCTCGGCCACCTGGCCCAGCACAATGGCCCCCAGCCGGCCGTGGTACACATCCTCGTTGATGAAGCGCTGGCCCTTGTCGTTGATCACGATACCCCGGGTCATGTCCGCCGGCGGGTAGTAGGGCAGGCTGACAAAACCCTCGTGCATGTTGATGGCGGCGCCACCGGCGGCGATGCCCATGAGGATGCCGGTGCCGGTGTCGCCGGGATTGCCGATGGGGGTGTTGCCCCTGGTCAGCATGGGGGCGTACTTGCGCACCATCTCCTCGTTCATCACGAAGCCCCCGGCGCAGAGGATGACGCCCTGGCGGGTTCGCACATTGAGCTCTTTCTGGTCCTGGCGCACCACCAGTCCCACCACCGCGTCGTTGTCATCAACGATCAGGGTCAGGGCGCGGGTGTCGTATTCCACCGTGATGGCATCGCGGCGCGACACCTGCTGCAGCAGGATTTTCATCAGCAGCGGGCCGCCGTTGTCGCCCTCCACCTGCAGGTTGTGGCCCCGGGGACAGGGCTTCGCCTGCTGGGCAAAGGGCCAGGCCTTCTCGCTGCCGGTGTAGAGCAGGCAGTCGTCGGTGAGGCACATGATGGCCCGTTCTTCGTGAAAACTGTCCTTGAAGGGCACGCCCAGGTCCACCAGCCACTGGAAGTGCTCGCTGCTGCGTTCGCAGTAGTTGCGGATCTTTGCCTCGTCCGCCTGGGGACCGGCGCACAGCATCATGTAGGTGACCATGTCCTCGGTTCTGTCGTCGAAGCCGCAGGCCCGTTGCACCCGGGTGCCGCCGCTGCCGCCCATGTAAATCTCGGCACTGGACAGGGCGGTGGAGCCGCCGGCTGCGCTGGCCAGCTCGAACACGATGACCTCGGCGCCCGCGTCAGCCGCCTCGATGGCGGCGCAGCCACCGGCGCCGCCCAGACCGACCACCACTACATCGGTCTCCCGGTCCCAATGGGTGACTGCGCGCAACTTGCGCGGCCGGGAGGGCATGGTCTTCGCGGTGGCTGACATGGTGCTGTACCTCTTGGCGCAGGGCGCGGCCTGCGGTCGTGGGTTGAAACAGCGCAAATTAAAGCCTGTTGACGCACAACAGACAACGACACCCCCCGACATTCAGCACAACTAATTGTACATGCCCGGAATTTCGGTCGCCGGCGGGCGCGCGAATAGCCGACACCTTGCGCTTCACTCGCTGGTGGTCGGAGCTACGGGAGGCTAAGCTGGGTCCGTGGGCTGCGGCGACCCATGTCCCGGGACAGTTGCGGAGGGATGCGATGGAACACCGACATGAGCAGGGCGCGACGACCCCGGGGTTAATCGACCCTGTGTGTGGCATGACTGTGTCAAGCGGGTCACAACACCAGCATCTTTTTGAAAGTCATACCTACTACTTCTGCAGTGCGGGATGCCGGACAAAATTTGCCGCGGACCCGCACAAGTACCTGCACCCGGAACAGTCACTCGCGGAGCCGCCGGACCCAGCCCTGGCCCGGGCCGAGTACAGCTGCCCCATGCACCCGGAGGTGCTGCAGCTGGGGCCTGGCACCTGCCCGAAATGCGGCATGGCGCTGGAACCGGTTATGCCCTCCCTGGAGGAGCAGGACAACCCCGAACTGGACGACTTCCGGCGTCGTTTCTGGTGGACGTTGCCCCTCACAGGGCTGGTGTTTGTGATCGCCATGTCAGGCGGCGCCTTCGATGGCCTGCTGGGGGCGACGAGGCCCTGGGTAGAACTGGCGCTGGCGACCCCGGTAGTGCTGTGGGCGGGCCGGCCGTTCTTCGAGCGCTGGTGGCAATCCCTGCTCACTCGCCAGCTCAATATGTGGACCTTGATCGGCACCGGTACCGGTGCCGCCTGGTTGTACAGCGTGGTTGCCACGGTGGCGCCGGGCAGCTTTCCAGACTCCTTCCGTATGGGGGGCCAGGTGGGGGTGTATTTCGAGGCGGCGGCGGTGATCATCTCCCTCACCCTGCTGGGCCAGATCCTGGAACTGAAGGCCCGCTCGAAAACCGGCGCGGCCATCCGGGCGCTGCTGGGCCTGGCGCCGAAGACTGCGCGGCGCATCCGCGATGACGGCACGGAGGAGAATATTCCCTTGACCCGCGTGCACCCGGGAGACCGGCTCCGTGTCCGCCCCGGCGAAAAAGTGCCGGTGGATGGCGTCGTCCTGGAAGGCGAAAGTGCGGTCGATGAGTCCATGCTCACGGGTGAGCCAATGCCGGTGGGTAAAACCCCTGGGGACGCGTTGATCGGCGCGTCACTCAATACCAGTGGCGCGCTGGTAATGCGGGCGGAAAAGGTGGGCTCGGCCACGGTACTGGCCAGGATTGTGCAGATGGTGGCCAACGCCCAGAGGTCAAAAGCACCCATGCAGCGCATGGCGGACCGGGTAGCCGGGTATTTCGTGGCGGTTGTCCTCTTCGTGGCGGTGCTTACATTTTTTGGGTGGGGCCTGTTCGGGGCGGGGCCGGGCTGGGCTTTCGGCCTGATCAATGCGGTGGCGGTGCTGATCATCGCCTGCCCCTGCGCCCTGGGTCTGGCCACGCCCATGTCGGTCATGGTGGCCACGGGCAACGCCGCCGGACGGGGCATACT
>CAYTDW010000411.1:0-3581 GCA_964436585.1 uncultured Halioglobus sp.
CCCGAGGCGAACCCCGAGCCAGCCCCCCACCAGATTGGTCACCACCCCGAAGATCTCGTAGAAGAGGAACAGGGAGGCGATGGCCAGCGGGCTGTAACCCAGCCCGTGGAAGTAGAGCACCACCAGCATGCGCAGGGCGCCATCGGTCAGGGTGAAGGCCCAGTAGTTGCCCGTCACCACCAGGTACTGGCGGATCTCGGGAGAGAGTTGGCGCAATCTGGTCATGCGCCGAAATCTGGGCGCCCGATTTTCACTGCCAGTTCGACGGTACGGTTGGCATAAGCCCACTCATTGTCGTACCAGGCATAGATTTTCACCTGGGTGCCGTTAACCACCATGGTGGAGAGGGCATCGATAATGCTGGAGCGCGGGTCGGTCTTGTAGTCAATCGACACCAGCGGGCGCTCTTCGTACCCCAGAATATCCTTGAGCGGACCGGACTCGGCGGCAGCCTTGAGCAAGCCATTCACCTCGTCCACCGTGGTCCTGCGCTCCACCTCGAACACACAATCCGTCAGCGAGGCGTTGGCCAGCGGCACCCGCACCGCGTGGCCGTTGAGCCGCCCTTTCAGTTCGGGGAAAATCCCGGTAATGGCGGTGGCCGAACCGGTGCTGGTGGGAATCAGGCTCATGCCACAGGCCCGGGCGCGACGCAGGTCCTTGTGGGGGGCATCGAGAATTGTCTGGGTGTTGGTCAGGTCGTGAATGGTGGTCATGCTGCCGTGGCGGATGCCCAGGTTTTCGTGAATCACCTTGACCACCGGCGCCAGGCAGTTGGTGGTACAGGACGCGGCGGTGACGATCCTGTGGATGTGTGGGTCATAGAGGTGGTCGTTGACGCCCATCACTACATTCAGCACCCCCGGCTCCTTCACCGGGGCGGTAATCACCACGCGGCTGACACCCTGGGCCAGGTATGCCTCGAGGACCGCGACTTTTTTCATCCTGCCGCTGGCCTCGATGACGAGGTCGCAGCCGGACCAGTCGGTATCCTCTATGCGGGTGTTGCGGCTCGTGGCAAGGCGCTGCCCCGCCACTACAATGGTATTGTTTTCAGCCCCTGCCTCGTGCGACCAGCGACCGTGGACCGAGTCGAAGTTGAGCAAATGCGCCAGGGTCGCCGCATCCCCGGCAGGATCATTGATATGTACAAACTCGATGTCGGGCCAGCCCCAGGCGGCACGCAATGCCAGGCGACCCATTCGGCCGAAACCATTGATGCCAACTTTGATACTCATGACATACCGACCGCCAGCAGCGCGATCCATCGCGGAGAGGACGCTGTTAGCCTATGGGTAAATTTATGGTTTCGCAACGCAGGGCATCGCGGAAAAATAAGAATGCCGGGAAGTAAAGACCTACAGGGAAACTGTTACGTTGACGTTGGCAAAACCGTCGTCATGATTGCAGGAGGCGCTGGCGACAAAGGTCTCCAGCCGCTCGTTCACCTGCCCCTCATCGTCGGGCTCGACAGCGAACATCAGGCCATCGTAGTAACCCAGCGCCTTGGCAAGGACATTATCGCGTTCGGATTCATCGAACCCGTCCAGCACCTCGTGGGTTCTCTTCCCGTACTCCTCCTCGCTCAGGTATCCCAGGGACTGCTCCGCGAGCACGCAGGCGAGCTGGCGCGAGGCCTGGAATTCCTCCGGCGCAAGCGAGAGCGCGGCGGCTTGCTGGCAGGCCAGGCATAAAAGAGCCGGGAGGAAAGCTGAGCGAATATTCATAAATAACCCTGTCTGGGAAATGCCGGCTTGACCGGATTGGGCGGCAGTCTAGGGGAGAAAAGTTACAGCAATATGACGGATTGGTTACTGCGGAGAAAAGGCCCTACAACACAATTGTTACAGTTTCATGAAGATTGCATGAAGAATCTGTCTTTTGTATATACAACGGGTGTACGATAGGGCCGTCGGGTGCAGTGGCTCTTCGGCGTCGTTCACAAGGGCGCCGACAGTTCGCGTGACATACCGACGCCAGGCCGCCAGAGACGGCCGGGCCAATAAAGGAGGAAGTGCAATGAACACATTTATCCGGACTGTTATCCAAACTGTCGCCGCGGTTTCGTTTGGGCTGGGTGCGGCTACCGCCATGGCGGAGGCACCGCGCGACTGCCTGCTGCAGGGCACCGTGCAAAAAGGTGGGAACAGTGACCCCCAGGCGGTCAGCGTGAAGATCAATTCCATCGCCAAATACGACCAGGATTCTGCCTGTCGCGTTCGTCCCGGCAAGAAGATGGAATTCAAGCTGCCTGCCGACCCGCGGGTACAGGATGCCCCTGACGGCAGCACGGTGAAATACCGCTACCGGACTGAGAGTGACGGCACCACCAAAACCGACCTGGTCAGCGTGGGCACCTGAGGCTAGTACTTCCAGCTGGTATCCAGCTGCCAGCGCTTGTAATCCGCGTCCGATCCCAGATCCATTCCCCTGGTGGTATCGAAATAGGTCGCCGAGAGCGACCAGGCCTTGGTAAGCGCATAACCCAGCACGAACTTGCTGCCCTCACCGTCGGTGCCGCCACCGGCAAAGTCGGAGTCGGTCCAGGCGCCAAGCACGGCATTGGCCTCAAGCTTCTGATACCAGTACAGGAAGCTGACATTGCCCATACCCGTAGAGAAGCCGGCGATATAGCCCGTATCGAAGTCACTGGCATCGTCGTTGTAGACATAATCGCCGAACAGTGAAAGCGGCGTGTCAAGCAGCAATGTGTTCAGTTGCACGCCGGCGTTATACAGGGCGAAATCATATTCGTAGACCTCCTCCCCCTGGTCGTTGATCACGGTGGAGTTGCCGTAGAATTCGTTGGGTCGGTAGGTACCGACACGCCCCTCGACGCCGAGGTCGTAATAGGCAATACCGGCTGTCAGGTTGGTCTGGTCGGAAAAGGCGAATTTCACGCCCGCCTGGAGACCGTAGGTGCCTTGATCGCCGGCCGGGGCGCCGTCATCGCTTTCTATATACATATAGGCGGCGTTGGCAAAGAACAGGTCGTCAGCATATCCCGCCGCAAAACCCTCGGGCCGCAAATCGCTGTCAAACAACAGGCTGCTGCCCTGCGGCAACCAGAAGGGAACGGCATATTTACCCGCCGTCACCGATGCGGTCTCCAGCGGGCGCCAGGTGGCGTAGGCCAGGTCGAGGTTGATTTCCTTGGTGGAAGCGCCAGTACCAAGGGTCTGGTTGGTGGACACCGGGTCGACATTTCCGGAGGCCAGGCCGAGCCCGAGCTCCGTGTCGGCGGGTCCTTTGGCGATCACCGCCATGCGGGCGCGAACACGGTCGCGCGCCCGGCCATCCTTGTCCTGCTCGTCAATGTCCTCGTAGCGATAGCGGAAATCGCCCTTGAGCTTGATAGTGTCCGCCCAGGAGCTTGCCTCGGACTGCTGCTTGACCACGGCGAGGTCGGACTGGGCCGCTTCCACTTTCGAGTCGGTCTTCGTGGTCTGTTCTCGCAGCTGGTTATTCTCAGCCTCCAGGGTATTCAGGCGCTGGGCCATCGCGGCCATCTGGGCCTTGAGCTCGGCGAACTCGGCGTCAGTTACGGCGGCATGCGCAGGGGCATTGCCCAGCACGGCACC
>CAYTDW010000412.1:0-3579 GCA_964436585.1 uncultured Halioglobus sp.
GGATAAGGTGGATACCCGCCGCCCGCGCTTTCTGGGCGATGCGGGCGATCAGCTCTTCGACCTTCTTGCCGACCACCATCATCATGTCGGCGAACTCGTCGATCACCACGACCACGCAGGGCAGCTTTTCAAGCCCCGGGGCTGACTGCTCCTCATCGGTCATGGCGAAGATGGGATCCGGTGTCCACAGGGGATCGGGGATCGGCTTGCCAGCCCGGTTGGCGTCTTCGACCCGCCGATTGAAGCCCGCCAGGTTGCGCACGCCCAGGGCGGCCATCAGCTTGTAGCGCCGCTCCATTTCCGCCACGCACCAGCGCAGGCCGTTGGCGGCGTCCTTCATGTCGGTGATCACCGGGGTCAGCAGGTGAGGAATACCGTCGTAGACAGACAGTTCCAGCATTTTCGGGTCCACCAGCATCATCCGCACCTCCGCCGGGGTGGCCTTGTACAGCAGGCTGAGCAGCATGGCGTTCACGCCCACCGACTTGCCGGAACCGGTGGTTCCCGCTACCAGCAGGTGCGGCATTTTGGCCAGGTCCGCCACCACCGGCAGCCCGGAGATGTCGTGGCCCAGGGCCAGGGTGAGGGGCGACTTGCTCTGGTCGAAGGCCCTGGACGCCAGCACCTCGCGAAAATTGACGATTTCGCGGTGTTCGTTCGGAATCTCCACACCCACCACCGATTTGCCGGGTATTACCTCCACCACGCGAACGCTGATCACTGCGAGCGAGCGGGCCAGGTCCTTGGCCAGGTTGGAGATTCGCGAAACCTTGACCCCGGCCGCGGGCTGGATTTCGAAGCGGGTCACCACGGGGCCGGGATAAACCGCCACCACTTCAGCGCTGATACCGAAGTCCGCCAGTTTCAGCTCCAGCAACTTGGAGAGCCCTTCCAGCGCCTCCTTGGAATAGCCCGCCTCGGGGTCCTTGTCGCTGGGGTCCAGCAGCTCCAGTGGCGGCAGCGACCCCGTCACGGGCACATCGAACAGGGGACGCTGCTTCTCCTTCTCCTCGCGCTCGCTTTTCTCGTTCCTCGGCGTGGGGGGCTTGATCTTCGGGGGCGTGCGCTTTTTCTCCCGCTCGACGTGTTCGGTAATCACCAGCTTGCGCGCCTCTACCGCTTTTTCCCGGGCGCGCCGGTCGCGACTGGTATCGATAGTGGCGAGCAGCCAGGCGCGGCTGCGGCTGAAACTGCGCATACTCCAGGAGCCCAGCCTTTCAACCAGCTTCAGCCAGCTCAGGTCGGTGAAAATCGTCATGCCGAACAGGAAAACCGCCAGCAGGATGAGACGGCTGCCCACGGCGCTGAAGGCGTTGGTAAAGCCTCCGCCGATGGCCTGGCCGAGGATGCCTCCGGCCCCCTGCGGCAGGCCGGAGCCGCCCGCGTCGTTCATTGCCGCCAGTGCGGTTCCGGCGATCATGACCAGTACCAGCCCCAGGCTGCGAATACCAAACGTCAGCCAGTCGAAGCCCTTGTCCTGGTGCCGCTCCAGCAGAATAATCACCGCCCGGTAGGCCAGCAGCAGCGGGAACAGGTAGGCTGCGTAACCGACCAGGGAGAAAAACACGTCCGCCAGCCAGGCGCCGGTGGGGCCGCCGAGATTGACGACGTCGCCGCCGGTACCGGTGGCGGACCAGCCGGGATCCTGCGGGCTGTGGGTTAGCAGCGCGAGCAGCAAGTAGAGGCAGATGGCGCTGACCGCAATAAAGGCCCCCTCGCGCAGGCGGGGACCGAGGAAATTGTGCGCTTTCGGCGTTTTGGCCGTGTCCGCCACCGCTGCCCGGTTTCTTGCCATCAGAGTTTGCCCCTAGCCATCACGGTCCTGTTCCAGGTTTCATATGCGACCGTCATTATGAGGGATTTTATCATTTATTTCAAAGGCTTATGGATATTATTTAGAATTAATCTCGGCTTTGCCGGCGATCCGGCTTTAAAGTACCATAGGCCGCCCCCAGGACCAGCAAGGCGGCGGATAGGGCAGCATTTAACAACAGCAAGCGGGAAATAACCATATGAGCGACACCAGGCACCACCCCCTGATCATCCTCGGCAGCGGTCCCGCCGGCTATACCGCGGCGATTTATGCCGCCAGGGCCAACCTGCGCCCGGTGGTTATCACCGGTATTCAGCAGGGCGGGCAGCTGACCACGACAACGGAGGTGGAAAACTGGCCGGGTGGGGAGGCCGACCTGCAGGGCCCCCAGCTGATGCAGCAGATGCAGGCGCATGTGGAGCGCTTCGATGCCGAACTCGTGTTCGACCACATCGAGCGGGTGGACCTGTCCACCCGCCCTTTCCTCCTCAAGGGCAGCGGCAGCTACAGCTGCGACGCACTCATCATCGCCACCGGGGCCACCGCCCAGTACCTGGGCCTGCCCAGTGAGGAGGCATTTATGGGCAGGGGTGTCAGTGCCTGCGCGACCTGTGACGGGTTTTTCTATCGCAACAAGAAGGTCGCCGTGATCGGTGGCGGCAATACCGCCGTGGAGGAGGCGCTGTACCTGGCCAATATCGCCTCCGAGGTCACCCTCGTCCACCGCCGCGATGCGCTGCGTTCGGAAAAAGTCCTGCAGGATCGCCTGTTTGCCCGGGAACGGGAGGGCAAGGTCAACATTCTCTGGAATCACCGGCTCGACGAGGTCCTGGGAGACGCCAGCGGCGTTACCGGAATGCGGGTGAGGTCAGTTGAGAATGGCGCCACAGCGGATGTGGACCTTGCGGGGGTATTTATCGCCATTGGCCACAAGCCCAACACCGACATCTTTGCAGGCCAGCTCGAGATGAAAGACGGCTACATCAGCATTCGCAGCGGCTCCGAGGGCAATGCCACGGCCACCAGCGTGCCGGGCGTTTTCGCCGCAGGCGACGTGGGCGACCATGTCTACCGCCAGGCGGTCACCTCCGCCGGTTTCGGCTGCATGGCCGCACTGGATGCGGAGAAGTACCTGGACGCGCTCCAGGGGTAGCTGTTTGCCGCGCCGGATCCAGTTCCTGGGCGCCGGGGATGATTTCCCGCCCACCGGCGAGGCCCTGGATTTCCCCAACGGCCTGCTGGCCGCCGGCGGTGACCTGACCCCGGCCCGGCTGCTCGCGGCTTACCGGCGCGGCATTTTTCCCTGGTACGAAGAGCCGCAGCCCATCCTGTGGTGGACCCCGGACCCACGCTCAGTACTGTTTCCCGCTGAACTGCACGTTGGACGCTCCCTGCGCAAGGAATTGCGCAGGGATGCATTCTGCCTGGGCGTTGACACGGCCTTCCCCCGGGTCATGGCTGCCTGCGCCGGGGCGCGCCGGGACGCCCAGGGCACCTGGATCGGCCCGGACATGCTGATGGCTTATACCGCCCTGCACCGGCTGGGATATGCGCATTCCATCGAAGTGCTGGATGCGGCGGGCGAGCTGGTCGGCGGCCTCTACGGCGTGGCTCTCGGGGGGGTGTTTTTCGGGGAATCCATGTTCAGCCACCGGGCGAACGCCTCCAAGGTGGCGCTGGTGGGGCTGGTCGACATCATGCGGCGCGGCGGCTTTGGCCTGATCGACTGCCAGGTCGGCAACCCCCACCTGGCATCACTTGGCGCC
>CAYTDW010000413.1:0-3566 GCA_964436585.1 uncultured Halioglobus sp.
TTGATGTAATCGACCATCGCCGCCAGCGTGGTGGACTTGCCCGAGCCCGTGGGACCGGTCACCAGCACCAGCCCGCGCGGCATCATCGATACATCACGGAACACCTGGCCCATGCCGAGGTCTTCCATGCTCAGTACTTTGGACGGAATGGTCCGAAATACCGCGCCGGAGCCCCTGTTCTGGTTGAAGGCATTGACCCGGAAACGGGCCACCCCGGGAACCTCAAAAGAAAAATCGGTCTCGAGGAACTCTTCGTAGTCCTTGCGTTGCTTGTCGTTCATGATGTCGTAGATGAGATCATGGACCTGCTTGTGATCCATCGGCGGCAGGTTGATACGGCGAATATCCCCATCCACGCGAATCATTGGCGGCAGGCCAGCGGACAGGTGTAGATCCGAAGCCCCCTGCTTGGCGCTGAACGCCAGAAGTTCTGTTATATCCATGTGTTTCCCTGCCCGCCCCCCTGTGCCACCCACCCGGCATACTCGCGCAGCCCCGGGCTGTTATCCTGCGATCGCCTGCCATGCACTGAATAAGCTACCATTCACGCCATGGATGAACGACTGATTTCTGCCAAAATCGCCAAACTCCTCGAGAGAGTACGACTGGCCGCCGAAAAAAGCCAGCGTGCGCCCGGGGCTGTCACGGTGCTGGCGGTGAGCAAAACCCACCCGGCACAGGCTATCCGCGCCGCCCACCGCTGCGGCCTGGACCACTTCGGCGAGAGCTACCTGCAGGAGGTCCTGGCCAAGATGGAGGAGCTGGCCGACCTGCCCCTCACCTGGCATTTCATCGGTCCGATCCAGTCCAACAAGACCCGCCCCATCGCCTCGCACTTTGCCTGGGTGCACAGCGTGGACCGCGGCAAAATCGCCCAGCGCCTGAATGACCAACGGCCTCCCGGCCTGCCGCCCCTGCAGGTCTGCCTCCAGGTCAACATCTCGGGCGAGGCCAGCAAATCCGGTGTTCCGCTGGACCAGTTGCCGCAGCTGGCCCGGGAGGTAGCGGGGATGCCTCGACTGCAGTTGCGGGGGCTCATGGCGATCCCGGCGCCCACCACCGATGCCGGGCAGCAGCGGGCCGACTTCGCCAGCCTGCGCCGGGCACTGGCGCAGGTTCAGGCCTTTGCGCCCGACGCGGACACGCTTTCCATGGGCATGTCCGATGACCTGGAGGCCGCGATCGCCGAGGGCGCGACCATGGTGCGGATCGGCACGGACATATTCGGCAGCCGCAACAGGTGATTTTGGCGGAAGCCGCCGTGTATACTGGCCGACTGATTTTTCAGCATCAACCATTCAACGGGCGGGCTTCGTGAACACACCCCATATTGCATTCATCGGCGCCGGCAACATGGCCTGCAGTATCGTCGGTGGCCTTATCGAGAGCGGCCATCCCGCCAGCCTGATCAGTGCCGCCGACCCCTATCCCGCCAGCCTGGAACGGCTGCGCGAGCTGGCGCCGGTCAATGCCTGCGCCGACAATGCCACGGCCGCGGCCAATGCCGATGTAGTGATCATGGCGGTCAAGCCGCAGGTAATGGCGGACGCCACCAACAGCATCGCCCGGGCGGTGCGGGCCAGGCGCGCACTGGTGATCTCGATCGCCGCGGGGGTCACCATCACCAGTATGCAGGCACGCCTGGGGCCCCAGGCCGCCATTGTGCGCTGCATGCCCAACACCCCCGCGCTGATCGGTTGCGGTGCGAGTGCGCTGTTTGCCAATGCCCACGTGTCGGCGCAGCAGCGGGAACAGGCCGAGGCGATCCTGGCGGCCGTGGGCATCACCTGCTGGGTACCCGACGAGAGTGCACTGGATGCGATCACGGCGCTGTCCGGCAGCGGTCCGGCCTATTTTTTCCTGTTCATGGAGGCGATGATCGATACCGCGTGCAAGCTGGGCCTGGACCGCCAGACCGCCACCGCCATGACGCTGCAGACCGCCCTGGGTTCCGCCCGCATGGCGCTGGAAAGCGACGTGGACCTGGTCGAACTGCGGCGTCGGGTCACCAGCCCCGGCGGCACCACGGAGCGGGCGATAAAATGCCTTGAGGACAAGGGCCTGCGCGATCTCGTCGCGGACGCCCTGGGCGCTGCCGCGGCTCGCGCCGCCGCAATGGCCAGGGAAATGGGCTAGGCGGGAATCGGCAAGGGAGATTAAGGCTGCATGAACGCGATCAACGAAATACTCGTCTACCTGGTGCAGACCCTGCTCAGCCTGTACCTGGTCACCATGTTGCTGCGCTTTTTGCTGCAGCTGGTGCGCGCCGACTTCTATAACCCGATCAGCCAGTTCATCGTCAAGGTGACCAACCCCCTGGTTATTCCCCTGCGCCGGGTGATTCCCGGGCTGGGCGGCATCGATGTGTCGTCGCTGCTGTTGGCCCTGTTGCTGCAGTTTGCAGCTATCGTGGCGCTGCTGCTCATCAATGGCCTGTCCCCACCGGGTGTTTTCCTGCTGCTCGCATGGTCTGTGCTGGGTGTGGTGGGCCTGTTGGTGAACATTTATTTCTTCGCCCTGCTGGCCATGATCATTCTCAGCTGGGTGGCCGCCGGCAGTCGCCACCCGGCGATCTACCTGCTGTACCAGATCACGGAACCGGTGATGGCGCCCTTTCGCAAGGTCCTGCCGCCGATGGGCGGGCTGGACCTGTCCCCCATCCTGGTCTTTGTGCTGATCAATATCATCCAGATCGCCTTGCGCCACCTGGCACAGGGCGCGGGCCTTCACCCCGCCCTCGTGCTGGGCCTCTGAACGCCTGGTGGAAGCGCCAGCTGCCAGCCGCTCGGTAGGTATCGTAGAGCCCCGGACCGCGCACTTCCGGGAGCCGCTGACGCTTGCCTGCGGCCGCGATTTGCCAGGCTACGAAATTGTTTATGAAACCTATGGCACGCTCGACGGCGCGCGCAGCAACGCGGTGCTGGTTTGCCATGCCCTGAGCGGCAATCATCATGCCGCCGGCTACCACCGCCCCGACGACAAAAAGCCCGGCTGGTGGGACGAGTGCATCGGCCCCGGCAAGCCGATCGATACCGATCGTTTTTTTGTGGTCAGCCTGAACAATATCGGCGGCTGCCACGGTTCCACCGGCCCCACCAGCATCAACCCGCAGACCGGGGAACCCTGGGGTCCCGACTTCCCACCGCTGCGGGCGCGCGACTGGGTGCACAGCCAGGCCCGGCTGGCGGACTTCCTGGGTATCGAGTGCTGGGCGGCGGTGGTGGGCGGCAGCCTGGGCGGCATGCAGGCCATGCGCTGGGCGCTGGAATACCCCGATCGCATCAAACACTGCATCGTCATTGCCGCGGCGCTAAAACTGAGTGCGCAGAACCTCGCTTTCAACGAGGTTGCCCGCCAGGCCATCCTTTCGGACCCGGCCTTTGCGGACGGCCATTACCTGGAGCGCGGCACCGCGCCCACCCGGGGGCTGGCGCTGGCGCGAATGGTGGGCCACATCACCTACCTGTCGGATCACGCCATGGCCAGCAAGTTCGGCAGGGACCTGCGCTCGGGCAGCTTCGCCCAGGGTGATGAGGGCGATGTCGAGTTCCAGGTGCAGAGCTACC
>CAYTDW010000414.1:0-3554 GCA_964436585.1 uncultured Halioglobus sp.
GTGCGCAGGATCTTCTGCTGGAACACCGGGGCGGAATTCAGGCGGTTTTTGACGTGTTCCCTGATGTGAGTGAAGCGCACCTGCTGGTCTCCCAGGGCGGACTGGTCGTACAGGTGGAACAGGCTGATATGGGTGGGGCTCTCGACCCTCTCCATAAAAAGGAAATTGGCGTCTTCACTATCGACTTGCTGCATGTCAGGTCAATCCTTCTGGTGCGGGCAACTGTCCCTCTGAGAGGGCGCGCTATACAACGTGATTGCGGATATAGGCGCCGGCCTTCTCCAGCGCGTCGCGACTCTCCGGCAGGAATCCCATGGCCTGCCAGACATGCGGCACCTTGCGCCAGATATCCACGCTGACCTCCACGTCGTAGATGTGGGCCCGCCGCGCCAGGCGCAGGCTGTCATCCAGCAGCATTTCGCTGTCGCTGACCTGCACGTACATGGGCGGCAGGCCGGCAAAGTTGCCGTTGATGGGCGACACCAGCGGGTCTTCCGGCGCATTGTCACCGAGGTAGAGGGGCCGGGGGTTGAGGGCACGCTGCTTGGGGGCGGGCAGGGCCGTATCGCTGAGGGCGTTCTTCCAGCGCGAGGGGGCCTGGTCGCTCACATCGAGCAGGGGCGACAGCATGTAGGCGCAGGCCGGCATGGGCAGCCCGCGATCCCTGAGCGCCAGCAGTGTCGACAGGGTGAGGCCGCCACCGGCGGAGTCACCGGCGATGATGATCCTGCCCGGCTCGATGCCCTGGCGCAGCAGCCAGCGATAGGCGAGTACCGAATCCTCGAGGCAGGCGGGAAAGGGATGCTCCGGGGCCAGCCGGTAGTAGGCCATAAGGGCCCTGGCATTGGCATTCCTGCACAGCCTGCTGACCATGCCGGTGTGGGCGTTGGGCATGCGGATGACGTAGGCGCCGCCGGGCAGGTACAGCACCACGCGCTCGGAATCGGTTTTATCCGGGAGCACCCATTCAGCCTCGAACTGCGCACCGGGTATCTTGACCGGTTCGCGCCGGGTGCCCCTGGGTATCGCCAGGCGCCCGACGGTATCGTCCATCAGCTTGACCATCTGCCGGAGGCGCTCCAGCGAACTGATGTACTTGAACATCGGTTTGACTGTCAGCGTGAGCTGCAGGTTGAGTAAATCTGTTTGCCAGCTTTGGCTTTGCATGGCCCTGGGTCCTGGAAATGGCGCTGTGGGTTAAAGGCTTCGCTACTTTCGGCTGCGGCGCCCTGCGCCGAACATCCCGGATACTAGCCCCAATGGATACAGCGATAAAGCTTGATTTTCGCGGGCAGTCCCGCCCCTGGAATTGCTGCGATGCATGTCTCATTCCCGGTCGAACCCGATCTCCTTGAGGAAGCGGGCGATCTCCTTGAGGTACTTGCCCTTGTCCAGGTGCAACAGGTGGTTGCCCGGAAACCAGTGAATGCGTGGCCGGTCCCAGTGGTCCCACAACAGGCGGGCGTGCTTGGGCGGCGCCAGCCGGTCGCCGGCGCCGGCGATAACCATCAGGCGCTCCTGCGGGATCAGCGGCTGGTAGGTCAGCGGGGAGTGCACCGCCAGCATATGCCGCGCCTCCCGCACGCTGGTCTTGCTGAGCTTCAGCAGGCTCTTGATCGCCAGGTTCAGCGGATACCATTCCAGTACCAGGTCGGGCAGGCTCGCCACCGGCACATTGGGAATGGAGAAATGCAGCCTGTCCTCCACCGCCGCCAGCAGGGCGGAGGTATAGCCTCCCAGGCTGATGCCCGTCACGCCGATTTTGCTCACGCCGCGAGATTCCAGGTAGTCCATGAATATGCGGAAGTCGTGCACCGCGTGTGCCATGGATTCGTTCAGGTGCGACAGGCCGCCGGCGAACAGGCCGTGGCCGCTGAACGGGGACAATCGCGACTGGCGCCTGCCGTGGTGGGGCAGGGTGTACAGCAGGATGTCGTAGCCCTGGGCGTAGAACCAGGGCAGGGCGAAGAACAGGCGGTTGAGCCAGTAGGGATCCGCCATGAAGCCGTGGATCACGCAGATCGTCGGTCGCGGCCCGCTGTCATGTTGCCAGTACTGGGCTACCGCGCGCATATTGCGCCGCTGCCTGGGATAGCTCTCGCGCAGCGCCGGGTTGACGGTTCTGAATGGGCTGTCAAAGCTCAGCAGTTCGCATTTGCCGTCATCGGGCCTGAAACGGAACAAGCCGGCGGAGGAAGATGTCATGGACACCTTTGATGAATCCGGCTTGATGAAGAATTTTGTCGGGTCGGCGGCCGTGGCTTTCTTGCGGTAAAAGCCGATGGTCTTCATATCCCGTTTCAACTGTCGCGGCGTGAGGCTCAGGGGCAGGGCCAGGCCGCCGAGCATGCCGGCGCCGGCGGTGCGCAGCAGGTAGTCCGCCGCCGCGGTGCCGTCCACGGTGAGCTCGGTGCGCAGGTCCAGCTCAAAGTCATCGGGGAATTTGTGGAAACTGCTCTCCAGGGTATTCCACCAGGGTTGTTCCGGCATGATGCGGCGCGTGTGGCTGTAGGTGCTGTTGGCCACACGGGAGACGGTAGAGGCGATATCGTACATAAGGTTATAGTTCCTCTTGGTTGGGTGCAAAAAGTGAATTCCCCTGCATCGCTATCTGCGACCGCCGCTTCAGGCGGTGCTCGCCATGCGGCGGCGCAGGAAGGCGATCTGGGTGGCCAGCGGCAGGTTCTTCGGGCAGTAATCCTCGCAGCCCAGCAGGGTCATGCAACCGAATACGCCCGACTCGTTTCCCACCAGCGCGTAAAACTCGGCATCGCTGCGCTCATCCCTCGGATCGAGGCGGAAGCGGGTGATCTGGTTGAGGCCCACCGCGCCGACGAAATCCTCGCGCATCTGCGCGGTGCCGCAGGCGGCCACACAGCAGCCGCATTCAATGCAGCGCTCCAGCTCATAGATCTGTTCGGCCAGCGCAGGTTCCATTACCTGCTCCAGGGCATCAACGTCCAGCTGCGCAAGGCCCTCGTTGTGGATCCAGGTCTCGAGTCGCTCCGCCATGCCGCGCATCCATTTGCCGGTGTTGACCGACAGGTCGCCGATCAACTCGAATGCCGGCAGGGGCGCGAGGGTGATGCGCTCCGGCAGGTCGCGGGTCAATGTGCGACAGGCGAGCAGCGGACGGCCGTTGATAATCATGCCGCAACTGCCGCAGATGCCGCCGCGACAGACGAAGTCAAATTGCAGGGAGGGGTCCTGTTGCTCGCGGATTTCATTGAGGGCGATAAACAGGGTCATGGCATCGGCCTCTTCCACCGCGAAGGTCTGCAGGCGCGGGGTGCTGGCCGGGTCCATCGGATTGTGGCGCAACACCTGAATCTGCAGGGTGCGGTTCACCTGGCGCAGCGGAATCCGGTTCATGCATCATCTCCCAGGCGCTGGTTGTCGTTGCGCAGCTGCGGCGGCAGCAGGTGCCTGAAGGGCATCAGCGCCTGTTGGCGGACGTGCCGGTCAGCGCCGGACAGCCCACTGAGAATGTGATCGATCTGCTGCTGACGCAGAGCGGTGTGCGGGTGCTCGATATAGTCCCTGGCGCCGTAGCC
>CAYTDW010000415.1:0-3553 GCA_964436585.1 uncultured Halioglobus sp.
TGAGCTTGACTGCTTTTCGTATCTGGATGATCCGCAGGCGAGTGAAAAAGTGTTCCGGTCGGGCTGTTTCTACCCCGGTGATATGGCGGTGCGGCGCGCGGACGGCCGGATTCGCATACTCGGCCGGAGCGTCGATGTGGTGAATTTTCGCGGTCAAAAGGTGGCTGTTGCACCGATAGAGCAGAATATCCAGCATCACCTGGACGTGGATAACGTTTGCCTGTTTTCCGGCATCAACAGCGAGGGAGAGGAAGAGGTGGTGATCGCGATAGAATCAGCGCAGTGGCCTGAACAATCTCGCATCAATCACCTGGGTAACGAGTTCGCCCAGTTTGACCAGGTTCGATTTGCGATTGTGTACCCGTTTCCGCGCACCGGGACAGGGATGAGCAAGATCGATCGCGTCGCCCTGCGCAAGCTGGTGTATCCCGGGCATTGATAACGACATCGGTAACGGCAAGATTGCTGGCATCGTCCAGGGATACTCATTCACTCCGACGGTTCATGCAACAAATGCTACACTTCGCTGTGCGCGGCGGACAGACGGTGGCCGGTACGGTCCAGCTCGAGCACAACTATGAGTCGCAAAGGACGAGGTAATAGTATGAACATAAGACATGTTGCATTGGCATTTTTTGGCCTTGCGGGCATAGCGCTATCTGCCTGCAGCGCCGACGATTCACTCTCCGGCAAGTATGTTGCAGACTTTGAGGGGGGCAAAATGGTCATCAACTTTATCGACGACTCAAAGGCGACTTTCACCATGGGTGAAACCGAGGGCGGTCCCACGGTGGATTGCACCTATCAGGCCGGTGAAACTCTCATCAGTTTGAACTGCGAAGGCAGCTCGGGCATTTCGATAACGCGGGTTGACGGCGGCCTGGAAGCCAATATGGGCGGGATGCTGGTCAACTACAGGAAACAATGACCGGTATATGGGACTGCGCCCTGAGGCCGCTCCACGAGCGTAAGGCGGAGCATACGCCTTTTCGTCCTGTCTCTTATGGTCCCTGCTTCAGCCGGACGTTGTTAGGCTTGTAAAACCGGTCGCGATGAGCTGAGTTGACCTGGGTGATCCAGTCCTTGATGCAAAGATTTTGGGCGTCGTACTCGGGATCGGGGGAGTAAACGGTGATCTCGCCTGCGGACAGCAACCCGGCGCTCACTGTGCAATTGCGTGGTTCCAGGCACAAAACCGCCTCTTCCTCACCACCGCGGTGCACCGCGTTGCCGGCCAGGGATAGTACACCAGAGACAAGATCCACTGAGCCGCGCACATCGAGGTTTTCAATAAAATGCTGCTTTTGGGCACCCAGCAGGGTGTCCAGCGCCCCGCTGACAAACGGCTCACGCAGCAGGGCATCGGTATCGTAGTTGCCGGCATACCGCGTCACCAGAACTGGAATGCTTGCGCTGTCAGGCACAACCTGCGGGCAGTCAGCCCACGCCATACCAGACGCAAGCCAGAATAGCGCCGGCAGAAGTGCCGATTGAGCAAGGCCGGTACTTGATTTGACACGCATCAGGACAGCCCCCTGCCACTGGCTCACAGTCTCCCTCCTGGCCCCCGTTTGGGTGGTGTCGAGGGTAGAACTCTGTCGCCCGGACTTTAAGACGCTACACCCGGTTTGTTTGGACTGTCAATCGAGTCCGGCTGACGGAAGAAGCGGCAGGCTGCTATATATACTTGAAACAAGCACTTCGTCACCCGGCTTTAGTATTAAATATTTTTAACCGGACGAAATAATTATGGCTATATTTTTTACTTCAATTTCACTTGCAGCAGAGACGACGGACTCTGGTGTGAGCGGCTACGAAACCTCCAGGGAGAACTGGAATGACAAGCACGACAGGCAGGCACTGCAGGGCAATGGCCGCAGCCATATTAGTGGTTTCACTAGCCCTTCTGGCGGCCTGCGGCAATGACAGCAGCGACCGCCAGAGTGGTGGCGGCGAAGCAGGCGTCGCAAGTAGCGGTCCTCCCACTGGCACCTACCAGTCGAAACTGGGGCCGGACCAGACGTTTTTCCTCAATTTCCTTGGCGACAGCGATGTTGAAGTCACCATGAGGGATGGCGGCCAGGACGAGTCCTATCGCACCAGTTTTGTCGTGTCCGGGGACACTGTCACCGTTAACATTCCGGAGGCGGAGAGACAGGAGGGGCTCGAGTCAATGCTATTGAAGCGCAATGGAGAAAGGCTCGAGTGGACCATCGAGGGTATGACGATCGCGTTCGTCAAACCCTAGTCGGGTTTAATCGAACACGACAGAAATAATCCCCGACCCACATCCCATTTGTCTTTTCACAGTTCCCTAGCGGAGTCGGCAGTCATGAAGTATTTTGCATTCACCCTCCTGGTAACCTCTGCGCTTCTGAACGGTTGTGCGGACCCGGAGGAGTCAGCGCGGAGCTCGCTGACTGAAGTAAAGGCCCAGTGGGACAAGGCCCGCACCAATCTCGACCCGGAGCAGCGCCTCAAAGCCTATCAATCGGCTATCGATGGCGTAAAAGAGATCGCCAGGGAATACGACGAAACGCAGGTGGGTCAGGCACTGGCGGAAGGTCGCTCGGTGGGTGACCTGTCACAGGCATCAATGCAGAGCGAGTATGACCGGCTGGCCGAGCGTGCTGACTGCTACGCTAAGCCGACAGTCGAATGCCTCACGCCATTTGCCAGCAGTGGCTTTCGCAACCGCCAAAGCGGCTCCGCGGACAACGCCGCACAGGAGGCTATGCGTCTTGTCTGCGAGCAAAACTTTGCCAGGGCGGACGCAGCTCTGGAGCCCCTGAAAATCAACCCGCCCGTGTACGCCGCCAATCTCGTACAGGTCGCCCTGCAGGCGGCACAATGCGGCAAGCCCGAGGAATTGGAAGCCGCCATTACCGCGTATCTGTCAGCCGAACCCGCGCAGGGAGCACAGCGCATCGGACAGCTGATGGGTATTCTGAATACCGATGCCTTGCGACCCGCCTGGCCCGCGGTGCTGGCCGTGGTGGAGAAAGAGTCTCCATTGGCTGGACTTGATCCCGGCACGGCCGCGGGCAATGACCTGACCCTCGCCGCTGTTTACGCCGACGCGGGCAATGCCGAGGCCGCGCTCGCCAAATTCAACCATGTGACACAGGAACTCGGCTATACGGTCGACATCAACACGCGCCGCGAACTGGCGTCAGCGCTGATGGCCGGTGGTAATGCCCCGGCCGGCATGGAACTCCTCAGCAAAGAGTCGGTGCGCAACCTCCCGCTGATTGCATTGTATTACGCCACGGCGAGGGTTGGCGGCCGGCTGGGCGTTATCCGACCGGAAGGGGCGGCGAGCGCGAACATTCCCAATGACGGCAATCTGACGCCCTATTTTGCGCCGGTCGATAAAGAGATTCAGCAAACACAGAGTGTGATTGCCGGCCAGATCGAGGCGGAGCTCGACGCCTTTACCGCGGCCCTGCCACCCAGCGCCGAGTGGACCGGCATTAGCGCCCCCGATACCATCTATGCCATGCTCGCGGTCATTCAGCAAAAGCTGGGAGCGCCCGATAAGGCGTCGGCCCTC
>CAYTDW010000416.1:0-3552 GCA_964436585.1 uncultured Halioglobus sp.
CGAAGCCCGCCGCTCGCGAGGCCTCCACATAGGCTGCCTCCAGGCCGGGTGCATTGTTCTGGGCCAGGAAACCCAGGCCGTTGCGACCGGCGCGCCTGGCGGCGGGTATGCTGCCCCCGCCCCACATGATCATGGGCTGCCCCGGGCTGAATGGCGCCGGCGTCACACGCGGCATGCCCTCGCCGGCAGAGGCCCGCTGCAAGGTCTGCAGCAGCCGCGCGAGTTTGTCATCGGCTAGCTGGCCACGTCTGGCGAAGTCCAGGTCGTACAACTCATACTCGGCGGGGCGGTAACCCATACCCAACACATAACCCACCCGGCCCCTGCTGATATGGTCCAGCACGATCATTTCCTCGGCCAGCCGGACCGGGTCATACAGGGGCAGCAGGGTGGCCGCTACCATGATGCCGACCTGGCTGGTTACCGCGGCCATCGCCGACGCCAGCACCAGGGGCGCGGGCAGGTAGCCATCCGCCGATGCGTGGTGTTCGGAAACCGCAATGGAACAGGGACCGTGTTCGTCGGCCCACCGGGCCATGTCGATAGCCGCCCGGTAGTGCCCGGCGATCTGTGCCGGCGTCTTGCCGGGCACCCGCATATCGAATCGCATCATGTACATGGTTGCTTGCTCCGTTGGTGTTTTATCAAATTGCGCCCGCAGGACTTTCCTGTCCGGCTTGCCCGCGCCCGTTTATTCAGGGGAGTTAGCCGCGCCAGCTGTTGGCCTGCCGTTCAAAGTCCCTCGAGTCCTTGCGCACCACGCAGAAGCGCTGGCCCGTGGGCGCCTGCATCACACACCAGCTGTGGACATGCTCGACAACCTCCGCGCCCAGCGCGCGCAGGCGCGCGACTTCCGCGGGAATATTGTCGGTTTCGATATCCAGGTGAACGCGACTGGCGTGCTCCACCGACTGTACCTCGATATGCAGCTGGCCGGTTTTATCTTTCAGCCTGACGTATTTCTCCCCTTCCGCGCCCGGCAGCTCTTCGACCGGCATGCCCAGGGCCTCACTCCAGAAACGGGCGGCGCCCGGCAGGTCGCTGGTCTGGCAATCGATAATAAATCCCGCCAGTTTACTTTTGTGCATAGGCCGGTCCTCCGGTGAATGGGGCGACGTTACACCCCTGGCACTTACGGGGTAAAGTGGGGCTATCGTTTGCCGCCCGGTGATTGGGAATTCAGATGATACACCCCCCTCGTCCCGTCGACTGGTTGATGCTGGGCTTTCTCTGTCTTGCCTGGGGGCTCGCCTTCCTTTTAACCGCTGTCGGCCTGGCGCTCTTCCCGCCCCTGACGCTGGTGGCGATAAGGCTGATCATCGGTGCCGCGGTGCTCTACCTGGTCATGCACTGGCAGGGACTTCAGCTTCCCCGGGAGGGCCACTGGTGGCTGCGGTTTGCGACGCTCGCACTGGTGGGAAACCTGGTACCGTTTACCCTCATATCGCTGGCACAGCAGCATATCGCCAGCGGACAGGCCGGCCTGCTGATGGCGCTGGTGCCGATCAGCACAATGGTCCTCGCGCATTATTTTGTCGCACATGAACGGCTGACCGCGCAGCGGGTGATCGGTGTCACGGCGGGCTTTGCAGGCGTGGCCATCCTCGTCGGTGGTGACGCCCTGGCAGGATTTGGTAGCGTTGCGCTACCGGCGCAACTGGCGGTGATAGCGGCGACGTTTTCCTATGCGGTGAATAATGTCTACAGCAAGCGCCTGCCGGCCCAGAGCGGGCTGGTCACCGCGACCGGCTCGCTGATTGTCGGTGCATTGTTGATCCTGCCCTTCAGCCTGGTGATCGAACAGCCCTGGCAATTGTCGATCACTGCCGGGCCACTGCTGGCGACGCTGGCACTGGGTGTGGCCTCCACTGGCCTCGCCACCTGGGTTTTCTTCGTGGTGGTAGCCAACTGCGGCCCCAATTTCCTGTCGCTGATCAACTACATCATCCCCGCCCTGGCGTTTGCGGCGGGTGCGCTGTTGCTGGCGGAGCCGGTCAACAGCTCGCAATTCCTGGGGCTGGGCGCGATCTGTGCCGGTATTGCCATCAGCCAGCGCCGGCGCCAGGCTCTAACCCGGAGCCCACCAGATGGACAGCGGGGATAGGTCCTGCTCCAGCACAGCCGCCACTGGATAGCCCTTCGCGCAGGCGCTCTCCAGTACGGCGCGTTTGGCCTCACCGGTAATGTGAATAATGATCTCCCTGCTGTCGAGGACTGCGGCCAGGGTAAGCGTCAGCCGCCGGTGCGGGGCCGTGACCGGGTCGGTCAGGGCCACGTCGGCCGGGTTGGCCGGGTCCAGCAGGGCGGTTAGATTTTCCGCCTGCGGGAACCAGGACGCGGTGTGGCCGTCGCCTCCCATGCCCAGCACCACTGCGGAAAATGGCCGCGGAATTGCCGCGATTTCCTCGTCCAGCGCTTCGAGTCCGTTTGCGCCGGCGTCGGCCAGACCGATGAAGCGGGCAGCGGCCGCACGGTTCTGCAGCAGCTCCTGCCGCAGCAGTCGCTCGTTGGAATCGGGGCTGTCGGTAGCCACACAGCGTTCGTCCACCAGGGTCAGCCAGACGTTCGCCCAGTCCAGCTCACAGCGGGACAGCCGCCGGAACATGCCGGTTGGTGTACTGCCGCCGGATACCGCCAGGCTCGCCTGGCCGTGTTCACGGACATCCGTCGCCAGGCGCCGGGCGAGGTGCCCGGCCAGCGCCTCATCGAGCAGGTCGGCACTGCCGAAGCGGCGCCAATCACTCATACCAGCTGCGACCATCCACGGCGGCCAGGGCGGTTGCCGCATTCGGCCCCATGGTGCCGGCGTTATAGTCCTTGATAGGCGTGCCATTTTGCTCCCAGGCCTGGATGATGGTATCGATCCAGCGCCAGGCCGTCTCCACCTCGTCCCGGCGCATGAACAGGGTCTGGTCGCCGTTGATCGCATCCAGCAACAGGCGCTCATAGGCATCGTAGCGGTCGGCCTTGCCCCGTGATTCATCGGTCAGGTGCAACTCCACCGGTTGCAGGCTCAGCTTGCTGGTAAGCCCCGGCTTCTTGTTAAGCGTATGCAGGCTGATGGATTCCTCGGGCTGCAGGTGGATGACCAGCTTGTTGGTCAGTTCGTTCGCGTCGTTGGCAAACAGCGAAAAAGGCAGCCGCTAGTACTCGATCACGATTTCCGAGTAGCGGCGGCTGAGGCGCTTGCCGGTGCGCAGGTAAAACGGCACACCGGCCCAGCGCCAGTTATTGATGGTGGCCTTGATGGCGACAAACGTTTCCGTCGCGTCCGCGCTTTCGAATTCGGCCTCCTCGAGAAAGCCTTTCACCGCCGCGCCATTGACCGCCCCGGCACAGTAGCGGCCGCGCACCGTGTACTCCCTGGCGTTGTCAGCGGTTATCGGCTGCAGCGCGCGCAGCGCCTTCATTTTCTCGTCGCGGATGTCCGCCGCGCGCAGGCTCATCGGCGGCTCCATTGCCACGATCGACAGGAGCTGCAGCAGGTGGTTCTGCACCATGTCCCGGAGGGCGCCGGTTTTCGCGTAGTAGTCGGCCCGGCCTTCCACGCCG
>CAYTDW010000417.1:0-3544 GCA_964436585.1 uncultured Halioglobus sp.
GGTGAAAGGCATCGGCGTCGCCCTGCCGCTGGCGGTCCATGTCCTGCAGGGCGTTCTCGATGGGCACGGGGTCTATGTCGCGCATCAGCTTGCCGATCAGTTGCAGGTGCCGGCGCCGGGCGCCATGGCTGCGCATGGCGCGCGCCTCGCGAATGACCTCCAGCAGGCGTTCGTCGGCGATGGGGACTTTGTCGAGCTGCTTCTCGCTCAGGCCCACCAGGGTTTCACCCAGTTGTTGCAGGGCGAGCATGCGCCGTTTCAGGGCGCTCTTGCTGGGGCCGTCCCATTCGTCCGGGGCAAGATCGGGGTCGATATCAGCCATAGAACAGCGTTGCCAGGCCCAGGAAGGAGACGAAACCAACCACGTCAGTCACAGTCGTGAGTACCACGCTTCCGGCCAGGGCCGGGTCGATATTGAGACGGACCATCAGCAGGGGCAGGACAGCGCCAATAAAGCCTGCGGTGATGAGGTTGATGACCATGGCCGCGGCGATGATCATGCCGATGTTCCAGTCGTCGAACCAGAGCGAGGCAGCGACTGAGACCACCGCGGCCCACAGGGCGCCATTGAGGATGCCGATCATTACTTCCCGGTTGATCAGCCACATCTGGTTGTTGCGTCCCACCTGGCCCAGGGCTATGCCGCGCACCAGCACGGTGAGGGTCTGGGTGCCGGCGATACCACCCATGGACGCGACGATGGGCATGAGTACAGCAAGGGCGACCACTTTCTCGATGGTGCCCTGGAACAGGTTGATCACGCCGGAGGCAATGAAGGCGGTTACCAGGTTGATTCCCAGCCAGACGGCGCGCCTGGGGGCGGAGCGCATGACCGGCGCAAAGGTATCCTCGTCCTCGTCGAGGCCCGCCATGGACATGAGGGAGTGGTCTGCATCCTCGCGGATAACATCGACCACGTCGTCGATGGTAATACGTCCCAGCAGGCGGCCTTCGCGGTCGACCACCGGTGCCGATACCCAGTCGTTGCGTTCGAACAGGCGCGCCACCTCGGAATCGGGCATGTCCACGGGGATGGGCTCGACATCGGTGTCCATTTTTTCCCGCACGGTGGCTGATGGGTCGGAAACCAGCAGAGTGCGCAGGGACAGCAGGCCGATGAATCGGTCCGAGCGGTTGACCACGATCAGGTTGTCCGTCATTTCCGGAATTTCTTCGTGGCGCCGCAGGTAGCGCAACACCACATCCAGGGTGAGTGGGGCCCTGATAGTGATGGTGTCGGTGTTCATTAGGCCACCGGCCGTGTCCTCCGGGTAGAGCATGACCCGCTCGAGGCGCGCCCGATCCTGTTGGTCCATGGAGGTCAGGACTTCCCGGGTAACGCGATCGGGTAGTTGCTGGAGGATGTCCGCGACATCATCGTCCTCCAGGCCCTCCATCAGGGACGCGACCCTGCCGGCCTCCATCTCGCTGAGCAAGTGAATTCGAAGCTCGTCCCCAAGCTCGTTGAGAACCTCGCCTTCGTTCTCCGGCTCTATCATGGTCCAGAGGATATGGCGGAATTTGGGTGGTGAGGATTCCAGCAGGTGGGCCGCATCGGCCGGTGGCAGGCCATTGAGCATGCGACGAACGTCCACGAAGGCGCCGCTGTCCAGCGCGAGGCTGAGCTTATCTAGCGTGTTCTGGGATGTCGCTTCCACCTGGCTCACCGCATTTCCCCGCCAAAATCCCCTGCAGGGGCTGCGCCTCCTGGAGGGCAATTATCAGGGAAAGCAGCAACTACAACAATGTGATTAGTTACAGACCGGCCGGCTATTCGGGTTCGTCGAAGCGGTTTTCGATAAGGGTTTTAAGGGCTTTGAGCGCGTCTTCCTCATCCCGGCCCTCTATCTGCAAATCGAGCACCGTGCCCTTGCCCGCCGCCAGCATCATCACCGACATGATGCTCTTTCCGTCCACCAGCTTGCCGTCCCTGCCAGTGCGAACGGTGCTGGCAAACGCAGCGGAGCAACTGACAAACTTCGCCGCGGCGCGAGCGTGCAAGCCGAGTTTGTTGATGATGGTCACCTGGGTCTGGATCACGGTTTTATTGCAATTCCCTGTGTCTTACATGGATGTCCGGGTATTGCTCCCGGTAATGATGGAACAGACGATCGGCCAGGTATACTGACCGATGCTGGCCGCCGGTACAACCGATGGCGACGGTCATGTAACTGCGGTTACTGTCCTTGTAGCGCGGCAGCCAGGTATCAAGGTAGGCGCGGATATCGCGGTACAGCTCATCGGCCAGCGGCTGTGATTCGAGAAACTCCCGTACCTCCGGGTCAAGGCCGTTCCTGAGCCGCAGTTCCTTTACCCAGTGCGGGTTGGGCAGCATGCGCACATCGAATACCAGGTCCGCGTCGGCCGGCAGGCCGCGTTTGAAACCGAAAGACTGGAATAACACTGACATGGTGCCGGTGAGGTTCTTCAGGAGACGCTGTTTGATGGCATCGCGCAGTTCGTAAATGGTCATCCGGGTGGTATCCAGCACCAGCGAGGCATCGCTGGAGATGGGCTCCAGCAGCTGTCGCTCCCGTACGATGGCTTCCGCCAGTGGTGTGGATTCGCTGCTGAGCGGGTGCCTGCGCCTGGTTTCACTGAAACGCTTGATCAGCGCGGAATCCTCCGCATCCAGAAAGAGGATTTCGCGCTGTACGGCAGTCGGCAGGGCGTCCACGATGTCGCCGAAACCTGCCAGGTCTTTCCAGGCGTTGCGGGCGTCTATGCAGACCGCTGTGCCGCGAAAGTGGCTGAACTCAGGGCGGCTGGTTTCCTGCACCAGCGCCGGGAGCAGCGAGACCGGCAGGTTGTCGATGCAGTAGTAACCCTCATCCTCCAACTGGTGCAGCGCCGTACTCTTGCCGGAACCTGAACGCCCGCTGATGATGACCAGTTGCATTCAGCTCAGAGATCCTGCCCGATAGCCAGCTCGAACAGCGCGTGGCTGCTCTGCGCGGCCCGCAGCCGCTGGCAGAAGTCGGCCTGGCTGAACAGGCGCGCAACATTGGCGAGGATGTCCAGGTGTTGCTGGTGCGCTTCCCCGGGCACCAGTAGCACAAACAGCAAATCGACAGGCTGCTCGTCCGGTGCGTCAAAATCGATCGCCTGCTCCAGGGTGATGAGGCTGCCAATCGGCCGTGGACAGGCCTCGACCCGGCAATGGGGAATGGCGATTCCCTGGCCGAGGCCGGTACTGCCCAACCTTTCCCTGGCGTTCAGCAGTGACAGCACCTCCTCGTATACCAGGGAGGGCTGGTCGTCGCTGATAACGTGTGCGATTGTTTCAAAAAGTCTTTTCTTGCTGGCGCCCGGGGCATGGCACACAGTGCGCCCGGGGCTCAGTATCTCGGTCAGGAAATTCATGGCAGCAGGAGATGGCGTCCTGTCCCGGAAGGACATTAACGGCCTCTGGATTTCTCCTTGTGCTTGATAAGTTGACGATCGAGCTTGTCAGCCAGTGCATCGATGGCCGCGTACATGTCCTCGGACTCCGAGGCTGCGAAAATGTCAGCCCCCGATATGTGGATGGTGGCTTCGGCTTTCT
>CAYTDW010000418.1:0-3534 GCA_964436585.1 uncultured Halioglobus sp.
CAGCACCGGGTGGCCGTCCCCTCGTGGTTCGGTGAGCAGCAGGGGGTAATGCAGCGCGAGCTGCGCCAGTTGCCTGGGGGTTTCGGCCTCCATGAAAAAGGCCTGGGGCACTGTGCGCCGCGCCTCGTGCATGGTGGCAGCTGCCTCGCGGCGAATCGCATCCATCGGAGAAACCCAGGCCCTTGATACTGGCCTAGGTTGGGGCGTCTTCCCACAATTTCAAGAGCGCTGGATGACCGGCAGAGGGATATCCCGAACGGTGGTAACACACGGTAACGAGATTAGCTGTCACCGGCGCGCCGGCCTGCAGCGCGTAGGGTAGTCAATCGTATGAGCAAACGGCATAGAGATCTATAGGCACGGGACCTGTATCCGGATCGTATGACACCCTGAAAGTGAACCTCCAGTCTTCAGGGTCATCTGTTGGTGCACTGGACAGGATGCTGTAAATGACACCATCCTGTGGCGTGAGCGTGTACCCTCCGCTCACGGCAGCCTTGTCAGGCGGGCAGGACAAGGTCTCTGACAAGACCGTATCGTTCGCGACATTCGGTGTAATGGTGCGTTCAATAATTTCCCTGCCACTGTCGTCAACAGGAAAGAAATATCCCTGAATATCAATCACAACGTGCTGATCTGTATTTCTGGCGAGGACAGCCAGCTCACCGCCTGCAGGGCATCGGGTTTCGCCACATACCCGAACAATTGTTGTGTTGCCAACTATCTGGCCTTCGGCGAAGTTCACGGTTGAGCCAGACCCCGTGGGTGGGGGCGGAAGATTGGAAGGATAGGCCGATAGCACGCCATTGCCTGTAGAGCTTTCAGTTGGCACTGCCAGAATGTAGGCAGCCACTGCTACCGGATCGGTCGGGCGATTTGGAATCCGGCAGTTTACTTGTCCTCCCTGTTCTGCCAGATCCCCGGATGTACCGCCTATCAGGAAATCCCGATTTGTATTTGCTCGAATATAACCCTCACTGGCGTTCCTGGTATCTGCAATCCTGCAGGGATCGACAGCGACATAGACAAGATCGTCTGCACGCGCTCCGCTCAGGAAAACCGTAGTAAATATGCCTAGCGCTATAGTGTTTCTATTAAACATCTGCATACCAACCCCCCTTACCCTCAAAGGCTCATTCTCAACCCCACTGATACCAGTGTGGGTTAGCACCTGCATAAGAATAGTAGCTCACAGCAGAAATAGCACAACCATTTGCGACAAGCGGCAATTGCGGGCTACTTGCTCAATTCGGCGCCGCGGCGTTCAGACTTCTCCCACAAACGCAGGTAGCCCTCGGCGGACTTGAACAGCGGCTGGAGTTCCTCGTCGGTAACGCCGTCGCGACGGGCATCTTCGATCAATTCCGCGACCAGCCCGAGGTGCACCATGCCCTCGGTATTGAAGTCCAGCGTGCGCTCACCCACCACCGGTCGCTCCAGGGTGATATCACCGGCATACGAGGTGAAGGGATAGGTGATACCGGCATCGGTTTGCGGCTCAGCACAGTTGCTGTTCTCCCCAAACCGCGGCCCCGGCGCACCGGCAAAACCGTTCAGGTCGAAACCAAAACCCTCGGCCTCGAAGGCGCCCACCTCACGCATCAGCGCGACCCGGCTCTGCAAACCGTCGTCCATGGTGGCTGGCTCGTCCTGCGAGCGGCAGCGGCCGAAGTTGAATTTCGACATGCCTCCCAACTGGTACAGTCTGCCATTGTTATTGCGACCGTGGCTGCCAACGGCGGGGTAATCATTCTCCTCGAGGATTTCGTAGGCGCGCTGGTAGCTCTTCCTGGGCATGTGGTCGACCTCTATCACCATCCCGCGCTTCATCATCTGGTGCATGAGGAATTCACCCAGGTCCGTCAGCCCGTGGTTCTGGCAGTATTCGCCCACCAGCGGCCCGCCGCCGAGCAGGCCTATGTACGGCAACAGGGTGCCGAAGGGATTGGCGTCGAACCCGCTCATATCAAACGGCGGCGGTGAATCGTAAACGGCGCGCGGCTGATTGAGGTTGGCGAAATTCAGGCCGCCATCGTCGAAGCCGCCGGGAAAGGTGAGCAGTTCTGCGGGGCACTGCACAAAGTTGGAGTAGTGACCGGTGTGGGCGAAATTGCCGATATCGCTCACGCGCCGGTCGCCGTCTCCCGCGGAAAAAGCGTTGTCGAACTTGTGCACCGGGAAAAGTACCCGCACACCCTGTGCGTGGTACTCATCCAGCTTTGCCAGCACGTCGGCCTCCGTACACCTGCCGAACTCGCCGAAGGGTACAAGGAAGCAGTCGAACAGGTCTGAGGTTTCAATGCCCAGCACTACCGCCAGCTTGCCAGCCCTGATCTGCTCGCGCCCCTCCTCCGGGCTGAACACTATGCGGAACCAGCCTTTGCCCGGGCCGCCGGACATCGCATCGATGTAGCGCTCCATGGCATAGGTGGATTCCAGTATCCGGTCCACGGCGATCATGTCGTTGCAATCGTAACGCTTCGGGTTGGCGCCGATACCCGTGACCATTTGGCACAGGACCTGGTTGGTGGTGGCATGTTGCACCAGCAGGCGCAAGCCGGACAGGTAGGCGCGCTCCAGCCACTTGTAATACTGCACCTGGTGAGTGGCGCTGAATGGCGCGGCCGGCCACGCGGTGAACTGCGGATAGCCCTGGGTGTCGTGGTCCTTCTGCGGCAGTTCACCGGCCAGAATAGCCGGCAACAGGTCGTTGAAATCACCCACTCCTCCGTTGAACGCCGAGCCCATGAAATCCTTGCGCCCATCGACACCGTGGGAGAGATCGCAGTCAGGCAAAGCATGCTCGACGCCCAGAGGATGGAATGGCGCACCGTGAAAGACACCGCCGCCGCCAAAACCATAATTGGTGAAGAGGTGGGAGTGCGTTTCGACGAAACCGAATACCGAACCGTCCTCAAACTCGGTGACGCTCACCTCACCCTTGGCATCCAGGGACAACTCCGGGAAGGCCGCGCAATCGGACTGCTCGACGAATGACAGGCTGGCCGCATTGGCTTCATCGACCATGGTGCCGTCCACGCCGATATAGGTGTCGGTTTTACTATGTTTCAGCAGGAACTGCTTATCGACGGCGGCCAGCAACTGCCATTCACCTTCGGATTGCAGCCGGTCAGTCACTACCACTTCGCCGTTGACCATGTTGACATCGGAGGCGAGCCACCCCCTGGATAGCAACTGCTGCCCATCAGAGGTCAGGTAAATTTTCCGCTGATCGTACAACAGGTATTTCCCCAGATCAGAGGGCCTTAGCAAAAACCGGCTGGGGGCCTCTGGATCGGCAACCCCCTCGCCCAAACCCGGCTCTCCCGCAAGATGATCGAGGGTGGATAGAAAACTCTGCCCGCCATCCGGCGAAATGGCGAAACAGCCATTGGCCACCGCAAACACCGAATTGTCGTCGGGCAGGAAAGTGATATTGCCATCGCCACCGTCGCTGCAACCGTAGATCGAAAGCGCCAGCAGGCCGCAACACACCAGCCGATTGATTTGTATTCGCATAGTGACACCGCTGTT
>CAYTDW010000419.1:0-3532 GCA_964436585.1 uncultured Halioglobus sp.
ACCGGGTCGTAACGACAGTCGACCCCATCACCTGCGTCGGTGTTGGCTGCGGCTGAATGCCCCTCGACTGCGATCTCAGGCAGGCTCGTGGCCAGGGCCTGTCTCATTGTCGCCAGCGCCCGCACGTCTTCCCCGGACAGCGGTTCAACGGGGATTCCGGAAAGAGCCTGCAGTAGCCGGCCGCGTGAAGAATGGTAGGATTCGATCGGCTTTGCCAGGTCCCTGCCGGTGGTGGCGTCCCGATAGCGGAGAATATCTATCTGGTCAGCCAGCGCCCGAGTTTCCGCGTACAGTTGCTCGATCACGCCGATGGAAGGTGTTGCATCGGCGGCCATCGACCGCTGGCCATCGGCACGGACAGTCGACAATGCAAGCATGGAAAGAAACAGGGCGAACACTGTAGCAATACGGATTTTATACCGTTTCATTCCCGACTATACCCAAATTGGCTTATGAGACACTCCGGCGCCATGCCATTTAGAAACAGGCGGCAAACGTTTTATCAAAGGGCGCACCCTCGAGAACCAGGGTGGTCTCATTTGAGGCAGGCTTGAAACCCAGCGACCGGTAAAACCCGAAAGCCTGCTCATTGCCGCTGTGCACGCTCAACCTCATATAGCTGGCTCCATGCTGGCGACCCTGCTCAATGGCCGCGGCAGTCAGTTTTTGACCCAGGCCGGAACCCCTGGCTTCTGCTGCCACGAAGAGGTCCTGTACATAAATTCCGGGCGATCCTCGCCAGGTGGAAAATTCACTGAAGAACAGGATGAATCCCAGCGCGGTTGTGCCCCGCCAGGCGATAATGGCTTCAAAAGCCGGGGGGGACGCGAAGCCATAAGCGACGAGTGATGCAAGGGATCCACGAAATTCCTGCTCTTTGCCCAGATCGCTGGCAAGCCGTTGCAGGAGATCGAACAGCACCGGGGCATCGTCCGGACCGGCTTTGCACAACCTGAGTTCAGGCATCCCTTCCAACCTCTATCCTGTCACGCCCTTTAAGTTGAAGCCTCTCCCGAACCTCGGTTGGGCTGGCGACCTCATGCCCCAGCGCCTCGATAATGGTCCGTATACGGCTGACCTGTTCGGCACTGCTGCTGGCCAGGGCGCCCGACGGCATGGTCAGGCTATCTTCGAGACCCACCCTGACATTGCCACCCAGGATGACACCAAGTGTGGCCAGCGGCATCTGGTGCTGGCCGGCCGCCAGTACGGAAAACTGATAGCTGTCGCCCAGCACGCGGTCAGCCGCCGCTTTCATGGCCATCAAATTCTCCGGTGACGCACCGATCCCACCCATTACACCCAGGACAAACTGTACGTAGAGGGGCGCTGTCACCAGGCCCTGGCGCAGGTAATAGCCGAGGGTCTCGATATGGCCCATGTCATAGCACTCGAACTCGAACCTGGCCCCGTCGCCCTCGCCCAGCTCCCGCAGGATGGCTTCTATGTCCTCATAGGTATTCCTGAAAGTGGTTTTTCTCGTGGCCTCCAGCAGCGCCGGCTCCCACTCGTGCTGCCAGCGATCGTACTTTCGCGCCAGGGTGAAAATCCCAAAATTCATGGAACCCATATTGAGCGAACACATTTCCGGCTTTATGTGACGAGCGGGGGCCAGCCGCTCCTCGAGCGACATCAGGGAACTCCCTCCTGTGGAGATATTCAGCACGGCGTCGCATCCCCGGTGAATCTCGGGAATGAAATCCATGAAATGCCCGACACTGGCGCTGGGTCGACCATCCGCGGGGTCGCGGGCATGCAAATGAATAATGGCTGCGCCAGCCGCGGCGGCATCCCTGGACGCACTGGCGATTTCGGGGCCTGTTACCGGAATATGCGGGCTCATGGTCGGGGTATAAATGGAGCCGGTCACGGCACAGGTGATAATCACTTTTCGTTTCATTGTTCCCACCCTTTGTTCCCGCCCTTTTGCAGGAGAACTGCCCCATGGTACCATTCTGAAAAATTATACCTATAAACTCAACTCGGGTTTTTCTGCGGCCGGTCCCACTCACTGTTTGGCAGGAAGATTCGCCGCCTGACCGGGCTCGGCAAATGCCGCTGAAAAGGCGTTTCTGGTGGCGTTACAACAAACCGTCAATGCTATCGACATAAAGCAACGCTCTTATGGTGTCAGCGCGCAGTAGGCAGTGGAATAGTACTATGGACTCGCATCTGTTTTACCAGACTCGTGACAGGCGCCCGATGCTCGATCGAGCCGATGGCATTTACATGTGGGATGTGAATGGCAAAAAATACATCGATGGTTCCAGCGGCGCCATGGTGTCAAATATCGGTCACAGCAACCCCGCGGTGTTGAAAGCGATGCAGGCGCAAATGGCAAAGTCTACTTTCGGCTACCGTTTACATTTTGAGAACGAGCCGGCCGAGTTGCTTGCCAGGAAAGTCGCCGAGCTGAGCCCCCCCGGGCACAACAAGGTGTTTTTTGTCTCCGGCGGCTCTGAGGCCGTAGAAAGCGCGATGAAGCTGGCTCGGCAATATGCCTATGCCCGCGGTGAGGGCGAGCGCTGGAAAATCATCTCTCGCTCACCCTCCTATCACGGTGCCACACTCGGCGCCCTGTCACTGACATCCTACACGCCGCTCAACGCACCCTTCCTGCCCATGCATGTCGTCATGCCAAAAGTGCCTGCGCCACGCTGCTACCTGGATCGGGACCAGTTAACAGATGACGAGCGCGGGTTGCGTTATGCGCAGCTGCTCAGGGACAAGATACTGGCAGAGGGCCCGGAGACGGTGCTGGCATTTATCATGGAACCAGTGGGTGGCGCCTCGACCGGAGCACTGGTGGCGCCCGATAGCTACTATGGTCGAATTCGCGACATCTGTGATGAGTTTGGTGTGTTGCTCATTTATGATGAAGTGATGACCGGCGTTGGCCGTACCGGAAAGTTCCTGGCGGCGGAACACTGGAATATCAACCCCGATATTATCGTCACCGCAAAAGGTTTTGGCGCCGGTTACATTCCCCTGGGCGCGTTGACGGCAAGACAGCCGATTGTTGATACCGTCCTGGATGCCGGCGGCTTCCAGCACGGCTATACCTACGCGGGCAACCCGATCGCGTGTGCCGCGGGCTTGGCGGTCATTGCTGAAATAGAGAGTCAGGAGCTGATGTCCAATACGGTTGCCAGGGGCGCGCAGCTGCTGGCGGGGTTATCGCAGCTAAAAGACAAATTTGCATTTGTCGGCGATGTCAGGGGCAAGGGCCTGCTTACCGCCTTTGAGCTGGTGAGCGACAGTGCAACCATGACACCGCTGCCAGCGGCTCTCAACGCCTTCTCGGTGCTGGTTGAACTGGCTTACGAACGCGGCCTGATTATCTACTCCCGGCGCTCCAGGGGCGGGCTTGAGGGTGACCACTTCCTGGTCTGTCCGCCAATGATCACCAGCTCGCAACAGGTGTCAGAGATTCTGGCCATTCTGGATGACAGCCTGGGCAGCCTGGCCACACTATTGCATCTGCCGACATCCAGGCATTGAGGTTCCCCCTATGAAATGTGTACTCAGTGCC
>CAYTDW010000420.1:0-3524 GCA_964436585.1 uncultured Halioglobus sp.
ATCTCCATCCCCACGTGCAGTTTCCCGGGATCGTTTTCAGTCAGCCGCCCCTCCACCCTGACGCCACCCGGCAACTCAAGGTAGCCCACGCCATAGGGCTTGAAGGTCTCCGGCGTTTCGCCGCTGTTATAGGGCGACTTGGGCATGAACTGCTGCACGGTCCAGGTCCAGAGGGTGCCGCGTCCGGGCAACTCCTCCACGCTCACGTCCTGGCCGCTGCAGGCCATGCAGGACTGGGCCACAGGGAAGCTGACGATGCCGCAATCGTTGCAGCGGCTGCCCAGCAGGGCCGGCCTCTGCGCCGGCCAGGTGAACAGCCCCGGTGCGATGGGTACACGATTAGTCATTGTCTTCCATTCCCCTGTACATCAATTCTGCCATCGCTATCCTTCACAGGCTGAGGTGCTGCATCCAGTTGGCGTGGAAGCCGTTGGGCACACGCCCCGGTATATGTACCTTGCACACCGGCCCGCGGCTGAAGTCGGCTGCACTCAAAATGGACAGGAAAGCACCTTCACCGGGATTGTGGACAAAACACATCAGCCAGCCGTCATCCTCGCGGTCACTGTCGGGATTGGGCACATAGACCGGTTCCCCGGCATTGGCCTCGGGACCGTACTCCCACAGGCTGGTTTCACCGGTTTCAAAATCGAAGCGGCCGGTACAGTTATAGCCGTGGGCATCGCCCCATTCCCGATTGGACGAGGCGGCAAAACCATAGCGATAGGGTTTGCCCATGCGGCGCTCATCCACCCGGGAGAACTCGCAGAATACATCGGAGAACTCCTCGTCGGTGACACGCCTGGTGGCCGGGTCGAGCGTCATGCGGTGCATCCTGCGCGGTTGCTTCTCCGCCCCCGTGCCCTGGTCCTGGGCGAAGGGAATGGACTTGATGTGGACATAATCGATAACCAGCTTGCCATCCCGCTCAAAGCCGTTGCAGTAGTGCCAGCTGAAGAAAGCGCCGGTTTCGAACACCGTGTTCTGGCCCTTGCCACTGCGGGGGATAGCGATGATTTTCGTGCCCAGTTCCGGCTCCCACTGGAAGGGATTTTCGCCCTTCATGGCTTTTTCCACGCTGTGGAAGGCCGGGGCATAGAAAATCACGACGTAATTATCGGTGATCTGCAGGTCGTGGATGATGCCCTTGCGGGGGAATTCCACGGGAATGCTCTGCAGGTGCTTGCCGCGGGCATCAAAGATCTGCACCCAGTAATTGGGGCTGTCCCAGCGCTGGGTGCAGGACACCAGCTGGCCGGTGGTCGGGCACACTTTCGGGTGGGCGGTCAGCGCATCACCCGGCCGCAGTGCACCCTCATAGTCGTAGAGACCCACCGTGGACAGGTCGGCATTGAGCAGGTGCGGGAAGCCGCCCTCCCACATCGCCAGCAGCTTGCCGCCATGGTAAATGATGTTGGTGTTGGCGGTATTGCGGATCGGGCTGGGCTCACCGCCCGCGTCGATGACGTCCTGCGGCACCGGCAGCAGCTTGCCGACGCTGCCATAGATGGTGCGGTTGAACCTGCGCTCGGTCTTGAGGTGGCTGGTTTGCACCCAGCGGTTCTTGTACTGCACATGACCGTCACGGAAATAGACGGCGTGCACCATGCCGTCCCCGTCCAGCGGGTAGACATAGTGATTGGGCTGGAAGGCCACGTTGGCGCCGTCGCGCATGTAAGCCCCCAGCAGCTTGGCCGGCACCGTCCCCTCAACGCGCAGCTGCGTTTCGTCCAGGTCCCGCTCTTCGGCAACGGGGGCGTAATTACCCTGCAGGTAGGGGAAAGCGCTCAAATCCATGGTGGCGTCCTCGAATTGACTGATTCCGGTGGGAATCGCTGAAAATATCCGTTCCGGATGTTAGCAGCTCGGATATCTAAAAAACAGTCCCGTCTGTTTCTTTTTCGCCGGAATCGGGCTACAGTTCGCCCTCTGCGCACGCCGAGGTTTTACCGCTGCTATCATGGTCGGCCAGCAGAGACATTCGATACCCAGGAGCAATGCCATGACTATCCCGAAAGCTGGGCTCTTGCGAGCCTACCGCCAGATGAAAACCATCCGCGAGTTCGAGGAGCGGGCCCACGCGGAGATCATGAACGGGCAGATTCCCGGCTTCACTCACCTGTACACCGGCCAGGAGGCCAATGCGGTGGGGGTATGCGAACACCTCACCGACGCGGACGCGATCGTCAGCACCCACCGGGGCCACGGCCACTGTATCGCCAAGGGCGCGGATGTCGTCGGCATGATGAAGGAGCTGTGGGGCTCCTCCGAGGGGCTGTGCAAGGGCAAGGGCGGTTCCATGCACGTTGCCGATTTCTCCAAGGGCATCCTCGGCGCCAATGGCATTGTGGCCGGCGGCCCCCCGATCTCCGTAGGCGCCGCCCTGGCCGCCCGGATCCGCGGCAATTCCCAGGTGGCCGTGTCATTCTCCGGCGACGGCTCGGTCAACCAGGGCACCTGCTTTGAAGCCATGAACATGGCCGTGGTACTGCAGGCGCCCGCCATCTTCGTGATCGAGAACAACTACTACTCCGAGCACACCAATATCAGCTACGCCGTGGGCTGTGACGACCTCAAGGCGCGCACGGAGGCCTTCGGTTTTCCCGTGTTCGTAGCGGATGGTTCCGACTTCTTCGCCGTGTACGAGGCGGCGGGCAAGGCGATCGCCCACGCAAGGGCCGGTAACGGACCGGCCGGCGTGTTCGCCGAGCAGGGCCGCTACCACGGTCACTTTGTCGGGGACCCCCAGTACTACCGCGGCGAGGGCGAGCTGGAAGATTTGCGCCAGAACCACGACTGCCTGAAAAACTTCCGCGCGCGCATGGCCAGCAGCGGCGAAGTCAGCAGCGCTGAACTCGACGCCGTCGACGCCGAGGTCATGGCCCTGATCGACAGGGCCGTGGCCGAGGCCAAGGCGGCACCGCGCCCGACCGCTGACCAGGTCGAGCTGGACGTCTATATCAACTACGGCACCTGAGGGGGAGACAACCATGCCAGTCAAAACGATGCGCGATGCCATCAATGAAGCCCTGCACCAGGCCATGGCCGCGGACGATTCCGTGTTCGTGATCGGCGAGGATGTCGCCGGTTGCATGGGCTCCAGCGGCAAGCCCGGCAGTGTCGGCGGCGTGTTCGGCGTCACCAGCGGCATCTACAACAAATTCGGCCCGCTGCGCTGCCTGGACACCCCCATTTCCGAGTCCGCCATTGTCGGCGCCGCTGCGGGCGCCGCGCTGATGGGCATGCGCCCGGTGGCGGAAATCATGTTTGCCGACTTCATCGGCGTGTGCATGGACCAGATCGTCAACCAGATGGGCAAGTTCCGCTATATGTTCGGCGGCAAGACCACCTGCCCGGCGGTGATCCGCTTCGCCTCCGGCGGCGGCTTCAGCGCCGCGGCCCAGCACTCCCAGTCCATGTACCAGGTGATGACGTCATTTCCCGGACTCAAGGTCGTCATACCCTCCAACGCCTACGACGCCAAGGGCCTGATGCTGCAGGCGATCGCCGAGGATGACCCGGTA
>CAYTDW010000421.1:0-3517 GCA_964436585.1 uncultured Halioglobus sp.
GCTGCGCCAGGAAAACATCCTGGGCGTCAGCGAAGTCCTGAACGACTGGTCCGTCAACCCCGGCCTCAACGTCCAGACCGACTGGGTTGTCACCATGCCCGGCCAGTACACCATGTTTGACTACTATGTCTACGCCGCTGTTGCCGGCTTCAATGTCGCGAACTGCGGCAAGCTGGACAATCCGACTACGGCAATCGACGACGGTACTGCCCAGTGCGACTTCCGGGATATCCCGGTTGAAGCCAACCTGACCCTGTGGGATCGTGAAGAAGGCCAGATATCTCCCGAAGAAGGCGGCCTGACGATTTCACCGGCACCTCCCGGCACGGTCAACAAGTTGATCTTCCCGAACGAGGTGAACGTGGTTGAGTGGACCGACGGCACTAGCGAGGGATTCCTCGATTCCGCAGTCGCTATCAGCATCGACGCGTCACCGCTGGGTATTTACGGTTGGGCCAGCCTGTCCGTAACTGCGCAGAAGAAGGCGGCGACCACTGGGTCTCCCGCAGTGCCCTCACCCACTGCCAACAGCAATGGCCAGGCGATCTGTGAGTTTGTGGGTCCTGCAGGTACACCGGGTGGCGTTGCTGCCGTTCCCAGCCATACCATGCGCCAGGGTCCCACTTATACCGCCAACGGTACCGTCTGTCAGTCAGCTTATGGTGGTATCCCCATCGTTGGTTTCGCGGCCTGGCAGCGTAGCTTCCCGGCTAACCCGGACGCCAACTACGGCCGCCTGATCGACCACAGCTCTACTTACTCTTTTTCTCCGTAATCTGTACAAGTAGTAGTTGTCCCGGAAACCGACGCCTCCCGGCGTCGGTTTTTTTTTTGACTGATGGGAGTGAAAGAATTCATGAAACTGTTGCGAACCCTGACCTTGTCCCTGTCCTTGCTGGTGTTGTCCGCGTGCCAGCAGGGCGCGGAGCAGCCTGCGACCCAGGATGGCGGCGCGGAGCCGTATGTGATCGAGGACGGCGGCGTGGGCCTGACCCGCGAAGAATTGCAGTACCTGGTAAAACTCTGGTCGCCGGATATGACCGAGGCGGCGATCAAGGATCCCGGCGATCGCATCGAGCTGCTCAATATGGCGCTGGCGAGCAAGAAACTGGCGGCCCTCGCCCCCACCATACCGGCTTCGGACAACCCGGAAGCGTATTGGAAGCAGGTGTTTACCATCAGGAGTATCCAGAACCGCTACGTCGTCAACCACTTTATCGACGGGATCGAGGTGCCGGACATGACGGCGCTGGCGGCCGAGCGTTACCAGACAGAAAAAGACAAGTACGCCCTGGTGCCGGAGGAGCGTTACTCCTCGCATATCCTGCTGCTGTGTGAGCCCGGCGCATGCGATCGCGACGCCCGCAGGATAGAAGCCCGGAAGATTCTCGACGAGCTGAAGGCTGGCGCGGACTTTCGGGAACTCGCCGGCAAGTACTCGGAGGACCCCGGCAGCAAGGACAAGGGCGGCCAATTCGATAAATGGCTGAAAATGGGTGAACCCAACGTCGCGCCCCATTACGTGGGCGCCGTGTATGAGCTGAAAGAGGTCGGGGACTATTCGGACATCGTCGATACTCGCTACGGTTTACACATCGTTCGCCTGGACGATGTGCGCCCGGCGCACCACAAGCCCTACGAGGAGGTGAAGGACGCCATTATCGCGTCCCTGCGCTCTGACTATATCAAGTTGGCCGCCAAGGAGTTCGACGCCGGCTTCAGGCTGACCGACAAGGCCGTTATCGATAACGCCGCGGTGGAAGAGATACTGGCGCCCTACAAGGCGGAGTCGGCCGCGCCCGCTGATGCAGCCGCGCCCGCTGAAGCTGCGCCGGCCTCGCCGGCTGACAGTTCCGGCAAGGAGTCAAACTGAGCCCTGCCCTGCCTGCTGCCGGCAGACGGTGGCGATGCTGAACGGCTGAGCCAGCCGGAAGGCCGCCACCTGCCGGCAGGGGGCTCCTGTGGTAAGGTTGCGCATTTGGAAATGGCGGTCAGCGGCGGCGCATGCAATCCACTCATCCCAGCTTGATCCACCTGGTCGTGGGCATGCACCGCTCCGGCACCTCGGCGCTGTGCGCGGCCCTTGCCGCCTGCGGCGTCTCTTTCGGCGACCGCCTGCTCGGTGCCATGGCCGGCGTCAACGACGAGGGCTTCTGGGAAGACGCCGCGGTGGTGGCGATCAATGAGCAGCTGCTGGCCCTGCTCGATTCCAGCTGGTATGCCCCCGCGCCGCAATTGGCCCAGACCGACTGGGCCGACGCGCGCTTCAATGCGCTGCGGCAGCAGGCTGCCGGGCTGTTGCGCGGCGGCTTTGGCGCTGCGCCCCGGCAGGGGGTAAAAGATCCGCGCTTGTGCCTCACCCTGCCGTTCTGGCTCAGCCTCTGCAGCGAGCTGGGCATCGCCGCCCGGGTCTGCGTGATCAGCCGCGCGCCGATCGAGGTGGCGCGCTCCCTGCAGCGGCGCGACGGCTTTCCGCCGGGCTATGGCCTGCGCCTGTTCCTGGACTACCGGGCCTGTATTGACCGCACCGCGCCGGCGGATGCGCGGTACCTGCGTTACGACGACCTGCTGCAGGACAGCGCGGCGGTGATGGCGGGCCTGGGCTTCGAGCTGCCGGGCGCCGCTGGCCTCGCCGCCGCGGTGCGGCCGGACCTGCGCCACCAGCGTGCACAAGAGGAGGGTGGACTGTTGACGCGGGCGGACGCGGGCCAGCTCGACCTCGCGGCGCTGGCGCGGGAGGTCGAAGCGGCCTACCCGCTGGAAGACACCCTGCGCGACTTCGCCCGCGGGCTCACCGCCCGGGGCCTGGAGCTGGACCGGATCGGGCGGGCGCACGCCGCCGCCCTGGCCACCCTGGATGAGCGCGACCGCGATATCGAGGCCTTGTCGGCGCAGCATCGGAAGGCACTGGCGACCCTCGATGAGCGCGATGCGGATATCGAACGACTGGCCGCCGAGCACCGCGTAGCGCTCGCCACCCTCGATGAGCGCGACCAGCAGATTCGCGAGTTCGACCGGCGCCTGGCGCAGCTGGGCGCCGAGCATTCGCATGCCCTGCAGGTGCTGCGCGAGCGCGACGCCGAGCTGGCATGGATCAAGCAGCGGCTGGAGCGCGTCAGCAAAATTCCCGGTGTCGGCTACCTGATCAGGCGCCTGAGGCAACATGCGCAGGGTTGATGTCGTCATCCCCGTCTACCGGGGGCTGGAGGAAACCCGGCGCTGCCTGGCGTCGGCGCTGGCGAGCATCGACCCGGATTGGGCGCGGCTGCTGGTGATCAACGACGCCTCGCCCGAACCCGCCGTCACCGCCTACCTGCGCCAGCTCGCCGCCGCGCAGCCGCAGCTGGTGCTGCTGGAAAACGCGCACAATCTGGGTTTTGTGGCCACCGCCAACCGCGGCATGCAATATGACACTAATCGCGACATCGTGCTGCTCAACGCCGGCGTGGAAGTGGCCAACGACTGGCTGCGACGGCTGCGCGAGGCCGCCTAGCACAATGACAGGGTGGCCAGCCTG
>CAYTDW010000422.1:0-3515 GCA_964436585.1 uncultured Halioglobus sp.
GGCCCGGCGCTGCCGCGAGCAGCTGGGGCTGGCGCCTGACCGCCCGCTGCTGGCGTTGTGCCCCGGAGCGGAATTTGGCGGCGCCAAGCGCTGGCCGGCTGCCAGTTACGGGGAGCTCGCCCGGCGCTATCTCGCGCGGGGCTGGCAGGTGGCCCTGTTCGGTTCCGCCAACGACCGGGCGGTGACCGGCGCGGTGCGGCAGTGCGCGCAAGGGCATGACTTCTGCTTCGACCTGGCGGGGCGCACCCGGCTTGCGGAGGCGGTGGACCTGCTGTCGCTGGCAACGGCCGTGGTGAGCAATGATTCGGGGCTGATGCACATCGCCGCGGCCCTGGCGCGGCCGCTGGTAGTGGTCTACGGCGCCACTTCGCCGGGCTTTACCCCGCCGCTCAATGCCAATGCCGCGATCCTGGCCAGCGCCATCGACTGCGCCCCCTGTTTCCAGCGCGAGTGCCCGCTGGGTCACCACCGCTGTATGCGCGATACCCCGGTGGAGCGGGTGAGCGGCGCGCTGGATACGCTGCTGGCCGGGGCAGAACCCCGGTGAAGGTGCTGGTGGTAAAGCTGTCCTCCCTCGGGGATGTGATCCATACCCTGCCGGCGCTGGGCGATGCCGCCGCCGCCCGGCCCGGCATCCGCTTTGACTGGGTCGTGGAGGAGGCGTTTGCAGAAATTCCCGCCTGGCATGGCGCCGTGGACAGGGTAATCCCCGTGGCCCTGCGGCGCTGGCGCAAGCGACCACTGCAGGCTTTCACCGGCCCCGAGTGGCGCCGCGCCCGCGCGGCCCTGGGGGAGCAAAGCTACGCTGCGGTCATCGATGCCCAGGGCCTGATCAAGAGTGCCGTTATCACCCGCCTGGTGGCGGCGCCGCGCTACGGCATGGACCGGGCGAGCGCGCGCGAGCGATTCGCGGCCCTGGCCTACGACTATCCCCTCGCGGTGCCGCGCGCTATGCACGCGGTGGAGCGCAGCAGGCTGTTGTTCGCCCGCGCGCTTGGCTATGCGCTGCCCGCAACCCCGGTCGATTACGGCATCGGCGCTGCGATCACAGCGGCGACGAGCCTGCCGCCGGGCCTGCTGTTTTTGCACGGCAGCGCGCGCGCCGAAAAGCTGTGGCCCGAGGCGCACTGGGTGGCGCTGGCGGCGCTGGCCACCGCGGCGGGCTACCGGGTGTGCTTGCCCTGGGGCAATGCGCAGGAAGAGCAGCGGGCCCGGCGCATTGCCGCTGCCTGCGCCGGCGCCGAGGTGTTGCCCCGACTGGACCTGAAGGCCCTGGCGGCGCTGCTGCGGGCGGCGCGCGGCGCGGTGGCGGTGGACACCGGGCTGGGCCACCTCTGCGCCGCGCTGGGCGTTCCCGCCGTCTCGCTCTACGGCCCGACCAGCACCCGCCTCGTGGGAACCTGTGGCCGCAACCAGGTGCAGCTGCAGTCGCCCCTGGCGGGAGGCGCTGGCGCCGATCCCGCCGCGCTGATGCACGCCATCTCCCCGGCGGCGGCCTGGCAGGCGCTGCAGGCTGCGCTGGCGGGGGCCGGCTGAGATGCGGCTCGCCTTCCTGCTGTTCAAGTATTTTCCCTACGGCGGCCTGCAGCGGGATTGCGCCCGGCTGGTGCTTGAATTGCAGCAGCGCGGGCACTGCTGCCGGATCTATTGCGCGTCCTGGCAGGGCGAGCGCCTGCCCGGCGTCGACCTGCAGCTGGCGCCGACCGGCACCGGCAGCAACGTGCGGCGCAATGAACGTTTCCTCGGGTGGGTGCAGGCTGAACTGGCGGCGAACCCGGTGGACGGCGTGGTCGGCTTCAACAAGATGCCGGGGCTGGATATCTACTACGCCGCCGACATCTGCTTTCTCGACAGGGCCCTGCGGGAGCGCAGCCTGTTGTACCGCCTGGGCTGGCGCTTCCGCCACTTTGCCGCCTGGGAGCGGGCGGTGTTCGATCCCGCCGCCGCCACGCAAATACTGCTGATCTCGGCCAGCGAGCAGCGCAAGTTCGAGCAGCACTACCACACGCCCCCGGCCCGCATGCACCTGCTGCCACCGGGTGTCGCGCCCGATCGGCGCCGGCCACCCGATGCGGTTTCCAGGCGCGCCGGCGCCCGCCATCGGCTGGGCCTGACCTACGACGTGTACACCCTGCTGTTCGTGGGCTCAGGCTTTATCACCAAGGGGCTGGACCGGGCGATTCGCGCCCTGGGCAAGCTGCGCCTGGCACGGCCGGAGCTGCGCCTGCGGCTGTTGGTGGTCGGCCAGGCCGCCGTGGGCCGCTTCGGCCTGCTGGCCCGGCGCGAGCAGGTGCAGGACCAGGTGAGCTTCCTGGGTGGGCGCGACGATATTCCCGACCTGCTGCTGGCGGCGGACGTGCTGGTGCATCCCGCGCGCAACGAGGCGGCGGGCATCGTGCTGCTGGAGGCGCTGGTCGCCGGGCTGCCGGTAGTGGCGACCGCGGCCTGCGGCTACGCCCACCATATCGAAGCGGCGGGCGCGGGGCTCATATTGCCCGAGCCTTTCAGCCAGGACGGGCTCGACGACGCCCTGGCACAGATGCTCGATAGCGGCCTGCGCGATCGGTGCCGGGAGGGCGGCCTGGCCTACGCCGCCAGCGCGGACCTGTACTCGCTGCACAGCGCGGGCGCCGATCTCATCGAGCAACTCCTGCGGCGCAAGCGGGGCCGCGGCGATGGCTGACTATTACCTGGCGAGCGGATTTGCCCAGGGCGAGCTGGCGCGGACCGGTAGCGCCGGCCAGCTGCTTGCCTGGGCCCGGGAGATTGCCGCGCAGGCAGGGCCTGCGGACCTATACCGCGACAAGGAGGGGCGCAAAACCCTGCGTTTCGAGTGCGGCGGCAAAGCCTGGTTCCTCAAACTCCACACGGGCGTCGGCTGGCCGGAGGTGTGCAAGAACCTGCTGCAACTGCGGCTACCGGTGGTATCGGCACGCAACGAGTATCGCGCGATCCTCGCCCTGCGGCGGGCGGGGGTTCACACCCTGGACATCGCCGCCTACGCGCGCCAGGGATGGAACCCGGCGCGGGTGTGCTCGATGCTCGTCAGCGCGGAGCTGACCGGCACGGTCAGTCTCGAGCACTACTGCGCCCACTGGGCGGCGCGGGCGCCGGCGCCCGCGGTGCGGATGCGCCTGATCCGCACCCTGGCGGAGAGTGCCAGGCAGATGCATGAGCTGGGCATCAACCACCGCGATTTCTATCTCTGCCACTTTCACCTCGACGAGTCCAGCCTGCAGGAGGCGCAAGCGCGCTGTTACCTGATCGACCTGCACCGGGCCCAGATTCGCAAGCACACCCCGCGCCGCTGGCGGGTCAAGGACCTGGCGGGACTTTACTTCTCGGCCATGGACTGCGGCCTCGGGCGGCGCGACCTGCTGCGTTTCATCCGGCACTACAGCGGCGGCCAACTGCGGGCAGCGCTGGCGGGCGACGAGCGCCTGTGGCGCGCGGTGGAGCGGCAGGCCATCAAACTGTACCGCAAGGACCATGGTCGCGAGCCGCCGGCCGTGCCG
>CAYTDW010000423.1:0-3501 GCA_964436585.1 uncultured Halioglobus sp.
GGGCCGTCGCCCTGGCAATTCCAGTTGTACCGTCACGCTGACCTGAACCCCGGCCGCATGAAAGGGCTTGTCCCCTATTGGGTGTCGTTGCCCTGTTAAATGCCCTGCTGCTAGGATGCGCATTGTTGATACGCATTAACCATGCGGGAAATTCCAGAATGCGCGAAATATTTGACAAAGGTGCCCCTAAAAAAGCCACACACCTGAGTATAAACAATAGCGTACTTTCTGAAGCCAAAAGTTTAAACGTAAACCTTTCCGCTACCCTGGAACGAGCCCTCGAAGAGGAGGTACGGCAAAGCAAGCGTAAACAATGGCTTGACGAAAACAGGCAAGCTATTGAGAACTGCAACCGCCTGGCCGAAGGCGGGTTATTTTCTGATAAGCACCGGTGCTTCTAATGAAGGCACGGCAAAGAATTTTCCGCCCGACGTTGAGGTCTGTGACTATCACTAACAGGAGGAGAGGAAAATGGCGATTCCCAATACGGCAGGCATGGAGCGGAAGCCGACCCATCCCGGAGCAATGCTCCGGGAAGACTTCCTACCCGACTATAACCTGACGATTTCCGGGCTGGCTGAGGCGTTGGGTGTATCCCGCCAGTCTGTGAACGAGTTACTGCGCGAGCGTCGGGCGGTCAGCCCCGAGATGGCGCTACGGCTGGGCCGTCTCTTTGGCAACTCGCCGGAGTTCTGGCTGAACGCGCAGCGGGCGGTTGACCTCCTGGTGGCGAGCGAAGCGTTGAAGGAGGAGGTTGCCCGCATCAGGCCGTTAGTCGCGGCCTGACCACGGCTACCGGGTCACCCTGCCCACAGTTGACCACCTTGATCACCAGTGCCAGACTCTCGCCCAAGGCCCAACCCGGGGTAGTCCCATGATCGTCAATATCGCTGAAGCAAAAGCCAACCTGTCGAAACTCATCAACCGTGCCCTGCACGGCGAGAAGATCGTGATCGCCAAGAACAATACACCCCTGGTGGATTTGATTGCGCACCAGCCCGAGGTCCAGCGGCAGCTGGGCTTGTTGCGGGGCAAATTCACCGTGCCGGAGGACTTCCTGGACGCGGACGAGGCGATTGACGAGATGTTCACCACCGGGACCCCTTCGACCGCATGTTGATCGCCGAGGCGATCACCCGCGGGTACCACCTGATGACAGATGACCATAAATTTACCGCCTACGGCTGCAAGCTCTGTTGACTAATTGCTCCCCTCTTATCTGCGGGGAGGTGGTGCTCGAACTGGTGTGGGTACTCGCTTACAGCTACGGCTACAGCCGGGTCGGGATCCGCCGATTACACCAAATGTGAGCATTCCACCGGTTAAAACTCCGCCTGCGCTATTTTCTGATGGTGGAACAAATCAATGGATGTGACTGATATGTCCCCATGAGCTGCTGCTCGACCGACTGAAGTTGACTCGCGGTAGCCGAAGAGAGTATAAAATATTCGTCTTGGGAACATTGTACTTGCAATCGTTATGGGACCGGCGTATATATGGCAATGCGGATCATCGCCAAGAGGACGCTCCGGGAGTTCTGGAAGCGGCACCCAAATGCCGAGGAATCGCTGCTCGCCTGGTATCGCGAGGTTCTGACCGAGGACTGGGATACGCCGGCGAGGGTGAAGGAGAAGTACCGCAGCGCCAGCATCGTCGGCGGCAACCGGGTGGTCTTCAATATCAAGGGCAACCACTGCCGGCTCGTGGTGAGGATCAACTACCCGGCACGCATCGTCTACGTGCGTTTCATCGGCACCCATGCCGAGTATGCCGCCATTGACGTCGAGGAGGTGTGAGATGGCCAATAGCAGGATCAAGCCGATCCGGACTGAGAAGGATTGCGAGGCGGCCCTTGCGCGAATCGACGCGCTGATGGACGCAGAGCCCGGCAGCGCCGAGTTCGATGAGCTTGACGTTCTGGCGGACCTCGTCGAACTCTATGAGAGCAAAAACGAGCCGATGGGCTATCCCAGCCCGGTCGCAGCGATTGAATTCCGCATGGAACAGGGAAAACTGAGCCCGCGCGATCTGATCCCGTTCATCGGGAGCCGCGCCAAGGTCTCGGAGATTCTCTCCGGCAAGCGCGCAATCACTATGCCAATGGCACGCGCGCTGCACGAACATCTGGCGATTCCCGCGGACGTGCTGCTGCGCGAGTCGGCGGTCGAGCTAACCAATCCGCTGGCGAGCGTGGAGTGGAGCCGATTTCCCGTCAAGGCGATGGCCAGGTTGGGCTGGATTCCGACCGGCCATGATCTCGTGGAGCGAGCGCAGTCGATCATCCAGGACCTGATCGATCGGGCGGGAGGATCAGACGTCGCTGGCGCCGCACTCTATCGCAAGAACGATCATATTCGTGCGAACGCCAAGATGGACCCCTATGCGCTGAACGCCTGGTGCTGGCAGGTCCTCGCGAAGGCAAACGAAGAGCGACCGAAAGTAAAATACAAGCGCGGCACCGTCACGTTGGACTTTCTCAGGAAGCTGGCACAATTGAGCTGGTCTGAGGACGGCCCGCGGTTGGCCAAAGAATTTCTGGCCAAGCATGGAATTCCGCTTGTTATCGTGCAGCATCTGCCGAAGACCTATCTCGATGGAGCGGCGCTTCGACTCGGTGACGGACGGCCGGTTGTGGGACTGACACTGCGCCACGACCGCATCGACAATTTCTGGTTCTGCCTACTGCACGAGTTGGCTCATGTCGGCCGGCACCTGGACAACGACGAAGGTGACGCCTTCGTCGATGACCTGACGCTCCGTAAAGTGGAAGGAGGGCGGGAAGATACGAAAGAACAGCAAGCGGACGATTGGGCGGAAGAGGCCCTCATACCCAAGGCCGCCTGGGAAGCGAGTGCAGTAAAGGATCACCCGACACCCATAACCGTCATGAACCTGGCCAATGCGCTCGAGATTCACCCGGCGATCGTCGCGGGTAGAGTCAGGTACGAACAGCAGAACTACAGGCTTCTATCTCAATTCGTCGGTACCGGTGAAGTCCGGCGGCAGTTCGGCATGGCGGCTTGAAGTAGCGGATCAACTGGGCACAGACTAATTGCCCGCCACTAAATGCCCCCCAGTCACCCGCGGGTACCACCTGATGACGGATGACCGGAGATTTTCCGCCTACCCCTGCAGGCTCTGCTGATTGAATGCCCTCTTTTTCCGATAGTTGCCCCGCCCGCCCCGCCGGCGCTATGATGCGCCTGCATCATGATGATGTTGCATCAAAAGGAGGCCTACAGAGTGCGCACCACCCTGGACATTGATGACGATATTCTTGAGGCGGCCAGGGAGATGGCCCGCCGGGAACACAGTTCCGCGGGTAAGGTGGTCTCCAGGCTATTGCGCCTGGCGATAGCCGGCGCCGTGGAGCAATCAACCGGGAATATGGAGCCCGTGGTTGGCGGGTTTCGACCCTTTGCACCATCCGGCCGGGTGGTGACCAATGACGCCATCGACAAGTTGCGAGACCAGGAAGGCACCTGATGCGGGCATTACTCG
>CAYTDW010000424.1:0-3496 GCA_964436585.1 uncultured Halioglobus sp.
AAATCGACCGCCGGTGAGTTCGACCATTTCCACGTTGTAGGCCAGGAAGCGTTCGCTGACAGAGCCGATTTTGGGCATTGCGTCGGGTTCAACCACCACAGGGGAATGGTGTCGGCTGGTGCAGCCGATCAGGATTGCAGGGGCGAACAGTGCGATAATTAAGATGGACCGTTGCATATCTATGGGCTTCCTGAGTTGTGTTCCGAGACCGGCTTTATTGATTCAGGGCATGCCGCCACGGGTGGGGCAGGGTGCGCTCGAATCGGGTTTCCCACTGGCGCCCGTCCGGCCTGAACCATGGCAGTTGTGTAATCGTTTGCAGCTAAAGTACACTGATCCCCTCGATTGGATCAAGCGCCGGGTCAATAATTTTCCCGACAATACGCGCATCAGCACTGCATGACAGTAAAGAGGTAATGCAATGGCACCAATGAATCGAATTCGATTGTCGCGTCCGCAGCCCGCCAACACGGGCCGCAGCGCGGGTGGGGCAGGGCGTCCCCTGATGTTTTCACTGTCGGGATTCCTGACGCTACTTTTTGTCTTCTGTGCGAGGGCGGATGAGTCGCCATCGGTCGACTGCCCGCTGCGTGACGCGACTTATACGATCGAATCGCCCCTGATGGATATCCTGCTGAAGCCCGAGGCAAAGGCAGCGGCCAACCGCCACATGAATTCCGTACTGGATTCCCTGCCAGAGGTGTTTGCCAGCACGCAGCCGCCTTCGTTCAGTGCCATTCTGACCCTGTCGAAAGTCGCGGGGATGGCCCAAATCCCTGCCGTCGACCTGGCGCCGCTCGACCAGGAACTGAGATCTATGGAGATCACGGATGCAGATAGGGCGGCCCGCTGCGCCCGCTACGATACGCGCCCACCAGAGCTCCTGATTCCTTCGGGCAGCCCCCGCCTGCTGCTGTTCCAGAAAGTCAATGGGTTCCGGGATGGACCATCGGTTGAAGCCGCCACTGTCGCCCTGCAGGCGATGGCCGAGCGCAAGGGCTGGTCACTGGTCGCCACCGATAACGGTGGGGTCATGACACCGGAACTGCTGTCCCGGTTCGACGCGATCATCTGGAACAACATCAGTGGCGATGTCCTGACCCTGTCCCAGCGCCAGGCTTTCATGAATTACATCGACAACGGCGGCGGCTTCGTGGGTATTCACGGGTCGGGCGGCGATCCCGTCTATTTCTGGGACTGGTACGCCGACGAGCTGATCGGAGCCCGTTTTATCGGGCATCCGATGGATCCCCAGTTTCAGGATGCCAGGGTGGTCATCGAAGACACCGCCAGTGCCATAGGCAACGATATGGCGCCCGGTTGGACGATGAAGGATGAGTGGTACTCGTTTGCTTCCAGCCCGCGTGCCACCGGGGCCACCGTGATCGCCACCCTGGACGAGTCCAGCTACTCCCCGGTAGGCCGGGGCGGGCAGGATGTGCGCATGGGAGCAGACCACCCCATTGTCTGGACACGCTGCGTCGGTGGTGGTCGCTCCTTTTACTCCGCCATCGGCCATCGTCCGGAGCTCTACTCGGAACCGCACAATATCAAACTGCTGGAGCGGGGAATCCTGTGGGCAGCAGGGCGCGGTAGCACCCGCTGCAAGGATGGCAGCGAGGTCGCGGCGATAAATGGTAGCCAGGCGCCCTGACCCACACGGCGAATATCGAATATGGGGACATTTATTTTTTCACATTTCCCTGGACCCCCGAACGGCCCGCAAGCGCTAAAAAAATGCGTCCCCAGATTCTTTCGGGCACTATGCCAATTATATGGCGAAGCAGCGGAGCGGCGACTTCGCGGGGTCGCGCGCTTCGCTAAACACCTATGGTATGGCCGCGCATGCCGCGGTCGAATTTTTGGAGCGTCGATAATAAGCGAAAGGGATTTACCATGCGCAGTTGGATTTCAATGGCTACGCTGTTCGGTATAGCATTGGCCAGCGCGGCCAACGCCGAAGCGCCATTAAGCTTTTCGACAAGCGGTCATGTCGTCGCCCCGGTGAGCATCGGCGGTGAAGATCAATATCTGTTCGTAGTCGATACGGGTGCCGAGGGATCGGCGGTGTATGCTCGCTTTGCCCGTGAAGTTAAGCTCGAACTTGCGGGGCAGGAGCAGATCGTGGGCCAGACGGGTGCGGCGGCGTTGCCGCTGCGCCGCATCACGCGTCTGAAAGTCGATGGAAGGACGGTGGGGCCTATCGTCGCGAGTGAACTGCCCGACCGCCCCGATGGTGCGGTGATGGCGGGTATCATAGGTCTCGACGTGTTGGGGTCCTATCTCGTGGACTTCGATCTTCCATCTGCCAGCCTGGCGCTGCTCGACGGTGTTGAAGCTGATACGCTCATCGCATGGCTGGGTCCCGCAGCGTCTGCCCGCACGGTCACAGGTGGGTTGCTCGCGGTGCAGGTTGAGGTGAATGGAGTGACAGGCTGGGGTGTCATCGATACGGGCGCACGCGAAACCCGCATCAATACCCGCTTTGCGAATCTGGCAAAAGTCGAGGAAGATAAGGCAGCCGCAGCCACGACGGTACATGGCGCGACAAACAGCGCGTCGACCTTACAGCCCGGGCGGACCCGAACTGTGCGAATGCTTGGCAAGGAACTTGGCGAGACGTCGATTCGAATTGCTGACCTTCCCATCTTCGAAACATTTGGCCTTCAGGATGAGCCGGCGATGATCATAGGCGCCGACTATCTCGGCCGCTTTCGCCTAGTGATAGATTTTCCGACCCGTCGGGTCTGGTTAAGATGACGCCGGTCTCCGCTGGCCCGGATATTGCGTCGCCATATTCTATATTCTGCCAGTGAATTGATCAGCGCATCTTATCTCTGGACGAAGCGGAAAGTCCGTCGGACAATGACTTTTGCAGGAATTCCAGTACAGGAGTTTGCCGATGGATGTGACGACGATCGAAGTGATAACCCAGGTTGCAGGGGTTATTGCTGTGGTGCTCTCCCTTATCTACCTTGCCCGTCAGGTCGATATCGCGAATCGCCTGGCGCGCGCGGAAGCGTCGCGAACACCCAATAGTGACCTGAATGCGCTCAATGCCACGTTTGGCACAGACCCCGTGTTTCGGCCCGCATTCCAGCAGGTATTGAAGGGAGCAGTAAGACACGAGATAGAGGCCGATTCGCGCCTGGTCATCGATTTGTATCTGATTTCCATGACTAATCTCCAGGATCAGTTGGTAAGGGAGATAGATGCCGGAATTCTTGATGCGGACGGCCAGGACTTTGGTGGTGCAGGGCTTTTCCTGCTCCCTTATTACCGCACCAGCTGGCCGCTGTTTCGCCCGTACTTCAATACGAAATTCGGCGAGATGTTCGAAAAGCAATACAACTTCGATCGAACGCTGGATGCACAATGGTGAGAATTTTCCGGCTATGATTCAAGGACTGTTCGAACAAGCGGCACGGTGGCCTATAAGATCTGATCCTGCCCACCAGTGATGGACACCGACTGAAGCGAGTAAACTACGCTACAG
>CAYTDW010000425.1:0-3487 GCA_964436585.1 uncultured Halioglobus sp.
ACTGGCTGGAGCCCCTGCTCAACGGCGAGATCCGCTCCGCCTTCGCCATGACCGAACCGGACGTGGCGTCCTCCGATGCGACCAACATCCAGACCAGCATCAATCGGGAGGGTGACCATTACATCATCAACGGCCGCAAGTGGTTTATCACCAACGCCCACCACCCCAACTGCCGTGTTTTTATCCTCATGGGCAAGACCGATCCCAACGCCGACACCTATCGCCAGCAGTCGATGGTGCTGGTGCCGATGGCTACTCCTGGCGTGGAGCTCGTGCGCAATATCACCACCCTCAACCACCACTCGCCGGAAGGGCATTCAGAGGTGCTGTTGCGCAACGTCAGGGTTCCTGTGGGCAACCTGATCGGCAACGAGGGTGACGGCTTCATGATCGCCCAGGCCCGTCTGGGCCCCGGCAGGATTCACCACTGCATGCGCAGCATCGGCATGGCCGAGGTGTGCCTGGACCTGATGCTGGCCCGCGCCCAGGAGCGCAAGACGTTTGGTAAATACCTGTACCAGCACGGTTCGATCAGCGATTGGATCGCACGCTCCCGCATCGAGATCGATCAGGCCAGGCTGCTGGTGCTGAAAACGGCGGCGATGATCGACGAGGTGGGCGCCAAAGGCGCCCGCAAGGAAATTTCCATGATCAAGGTGATCGCCCCCACCCTGCTCACTACCGTGGCAGACAGGGCGATGCAGGTGTTCGGCGCTATGGGGTTGAGCCCCGACACCCCGCTGGCGGATTTCTACACCGGCGGCCGGGCACTGCGCTACGCGGACGGCCCGGACGAGGTTCACCTGCAAACCATTGCCCGACTCGAACTCAAGGAGAGCGCCCACCGCCGGCTGGAGATTGCGCAGTACATGACGCCGCGGCAGTAGGGCAAAATGCGGTCAGGATTTCCCACTCAAAACACCACGCTGGCAGCACTGGAGCAGGTCGTCGTCCCCGCCTCGCAGACTTCATAGGCGTAGCTGGCCGCGCCCTTGGCGCTCATATTATCGGTAAAGCTGCCGTTATTGGCGCCCGCGCCAAGCAACAGGGATCCGTCGCGGTAGATATCCACCTCGCTTCCCAGAACCCCGGACCAGTTCAGGGCAACCGTGTGCCGGCCCCTCACCGTGTAGCCGCGCGCCTGCAGGTCGATCGCCGAGCCCGTCTGCTCGGTGCCGGTTGTGGCCGTGGCAGATCCGCCGCTCGGTGCAGCGGGCGCGGCCGCATCAACGTCGTTCCAGGAACGCACCAGCAGATGATCGACCTGCACGGTATGCGCGGTTGCCTGTCCCGCCGTGCGGGTATTGTCCCTGACCCTGACATACAGCGTGCCGTTCAGGGACGCTGGCAAAGTGATCTGCTGCGGACCGCTGCTGCCGGCACTGACGACGAACATATTGATGAAATTGGTGTTGTCAGTCGAATACGCGAACGTAAACGCATCGGTCGTCGCACTGGTCTGCACATGCGCATACAACACCACCGAGTTGCCGGGTTTGACCGGAACCGTCCACTTGTGCTCAAGGTAGCCGTAACGACGGCTCGCCTTGCCGCCGGACAGCCGTTCTTTGATGGTTTGCAAGCGGCTGTCTGCGCTCCAGGTGTCCTGATAGCTGCCGGTCACGGTACCGGCCACCAGCAGGTCCGCGCTGGCGAGTTGATCGACTACGGGTGGCAGGGAGTCGGTGGCGGCGGTTGCCACCTGGCTGTAGCCGGAGTTGCCCGTGCTGTTCCAGGCGCGGACCCGGTAACTGTAGAACGTGTCGGCCTGCAGAGCGCTATTGGTATAGGATTTGCTGTTCGCCGGTAGCGAGGCGATCTGCGTGAAGCTCCCCCCGTCGACGGCTCGCTCGAGGTGGAAGCCGGATTCGTCGGCGGACGTATCGGTCCAGGTCAAGGCCACCGCGCTGTCGCTGACGGCCGCCGCCGCAAGCCCTGAGGGCGTCGATGGCACGGACGCTACTACCTGTTGCGAGGGCGGTGTCCTGAACGCCGCCACCGTGGCGGCGGTCGTGTCTATCGCGCGGGCGTTGTCGGCGTAGCTCTCCTGCCCGGTGGGCTTGCTGTTGTAGAGTACATCGGGGTTCGAAAAATACTTTATACGCGTGCAATTGCTGCTGCAGTTGTAGGCCATGACAGTGCGAAAGGCGTTAAAGGGCTCCTGGTAACCATAGGCGTAGGGATAGATGGCCCCGCTGCCGTTGTTCTGGTCGTGGTGCGCGCCCTGGTTGTGGCCAAGCTCGTGCGCGAACGAGTAGTAACCGGTGGCGCAGCTGTGGTGGACGATACTGAAGGCGCTGGAGGCAAAGCTCGTCGACAAACTGGCCATGCGGTAGGCAAGACCGCAGTACTGCGGTTCATTTTCAATCAGGCTGACCAGGTCGGCGCCATAGGTGTTGCGCAGCGTGTGCAACTCGTCCATGTAACCGTCACTGGTGCTGCGCAGCCGGGACAGGTCGGTGCCCATATCACCCGACTCGGTGTAGGCAGTCAACACGGTATGCACCAGGTTCAGCCGCGTTGTCATAGCGCTGTTGGTATAGGCCTGGTTTGCCTCGGCAACGGCCTGGATGATCAGTGCGTCAGTTCCGCTTACACCATATTTCGCCTGCACTGACGGCGTGTAGGCGACCATCACGTCGATGACCGCGCCGCCGCCGTCTGCGGCCAGCGATTCACCTTCGGTCCCGCCCGTGCCGCCCGACACAGTATCGGCAACGGCGATGGGGTCGAGTTCCGGCGCCGGGTCAGTGGTTTTGACCTCGCTCACGACATGGCTGCCATCCGGCCGCGGCTCCAGCTTGAACAACCTGCCCTGGTAATTGAAAGCGCCCGCCACCGAGTTCCCGCTGACGCCGAGGACCACGCTGTTGGCCTGGTCGCCGGCGGCATGCCCCACCCAGTCGAACCGGCCCTTGCCCCACTCCCGCTGCTGATCGCGCACCGCCTCGAAGGACACCCCATCGGGCAGGCTGAGGAAAAATCGGCCGCTGCGCAGCTGCCCGTAGTTGATTTGCACCGCGCGCGCACGGCCGGCAATGGCCTGCGCCGGCAGCACGGCCGGTGATTTGCCGGTGACGGTGGACAACAGCCCGGGGGGCTCGGGAGTTGCGCCGAACGCGGCACCCGCCAGCAGCGTGCAGCTGCCGAACGCGATAGAAGCCAAAGCCCTTTGCCAGGGGTTTTTTGAAGTACGCATGTGAGTTGCCCCGTCTGTTCGATTACAAAGTTTGGTATCGTCAGGGCCCCTGTACTTGAGCCCCGCGATACTCTCTTGTTTTCAGACTATGGGATGTACTTCACAGAGCAAACCAAAAACTGGAGAAAAGTAGAGATGTCCGAACCGAAGGAAAATGTGGGCACGACGAAGAGTGAGTTGAAACGCGACTATTGACCTTGGTTGCGCACAACCCTGTGGGTCTCGCTAAAGTTCAGGCTCTTCATCATTAACGGGGGACACCGGCACCCATTAAACTGATTTTGCGAC
>CAYTDW010000426.1:0-3484 GCA_964436585.1 uncultured Halioglobus sp.
GTTGCGCCTGGAGTACCGGGAGGAGGACCTGACCACCCTCGGGCTGAGCATTTACACCCCCTTTGACCCCCTGCTGCAGCGCCAGATAGAGCACAGCACCACCACCATACTGGGCCAGCTCAACAAGGGCGGAGAACTGGAAAGCGCCTCGGTGGTCACCCGGTTTGATTCCGGCGAGGTGGCGGCGCTGGTGGGCGGTCGCAGTATCCGCTACGCCGGTTTCAACCGGGCGCTGGACGCGCGCCGGCCCGCGGGCTCCCTGCTCAAGCCTGCGGTGTACCTGGCGGCGCTGGAACAACCCGGGCGCTTCACCCTCGCCACCGTGCTGGCGGACACCCCCGTGAAAGTACCGGTGCCGGGTAGCAAGCCCTGGGAGCCGCGCAATTTTGATCGCGAGGTGCACGGTGACGTGCTGTTGTACCGCGCCCTCGCCCACTCCTATAACCTCGCCACCGCGCGCCTGGGCCTGGAGCTGGGGCCGCGCCGCATCGCCGATGTGATGCGGCGGTTGGGTATCGAGGGCGCTATCCCCGAAGTGCCCGCCCTGTCGCTCGGCGCGGGAGAATACTCGCCCATGGATATGGCGGCCATGTACCAGACCATCGCCGCCGGCGGTTTCCGCATGCCCCTGCGCAGTATCCGGGAAGTGGTCGATGCCCAGGGCGATCCGCTCAAGCGCTACCCGCTGGAGTATGACCGCACCGTGAGCCTGCAGGCGACCAACCTGCTGAGCTACGCCCTGCGCTCGGTGGTGCAGGAGGGCACCGGTCGCGGCGCCTACGCCTACCTGCCTGCCGACTTTGCGGTTGCGGGCAAGACCGGCACCACCAACGAGGGCAGGGATTCCTGGTTCGCCGGCTTTTCCGGCGACCTGCTGGCGGTGACCTGGATCGGCCGCGACGACAACGGCAGCACCGGCCTGACCGGCGGCACCGGTGCCCTCAAGGTCTGGGCGCATTTCATGGCACAGGCGAGTGAGCGCCCCCTGGGCTACCGCATGCCCGACGGCATGCAGACATTCTGGATCGATGCCACTAATGGCTTCCTCACGGGGGAGGGTTGTCCGCACGCCCGCCTCCTGCCCTTCATCAGCGGCTCGCAGCCGCGCCAGAGCACCGACTGCGCACCGCGCCCGTCCGGCGTCAAGGACTGGTTCCAGTCATTGTTTGGGGGTTGATAAAGATGATCAAGGTGAGATCGCTCGCCCGGGCTTTGGTTTTTGGCCTGGCCCTGGCCCTCGCTGGCTGCTCCACCGTTGGCACGGCGCCGACCCCGGCGCCCCCGGCGGTGCCGTATCCGCCGGCTCCCGCTCCACCGCGGCCGCCGACAGCGCCTTCGGTGCCTGTGCCCCAACCGCCGGCCAGGCCGCCCCAGCCATCTACTGCCAGCGCCTGGCAGCCGCTGGTGGAAAAAGCGCAACAGGCCACCGCCCGGGGCGACTATGAAGAGGCCCTGGCCCTGCTCGAGCGGGCCCAGCGGATCGATCCCGAGAGCGGTGAGATCTACCTGCAGCTGGCCCGCACCCAGCGCGCCAGGGGGGATGTGTCCCAGGCCAGGGCCGCGGCGGAGCGCGGTATGCTTTTCTGTGCCAGTAACAGCCTGTGCGAAGCGCTGCGGGCGCTTGCTCGGTAACAACATGTAGCAATGGTAATCTGCGTGCGCTGTCAGGTTTGAGGAGATTGGGCAGATGATGAAGGTGCTCCCGGGAGTGCTCATTGGCGGCCTGCTGGTGGCCGGGCTCGTCGCCTGCGACGGCACCGAGTCGACGCCGCCCGGGCCCACCAGTCGGCCGGTCAAGGTATTCCTGGTCGAGGGCGGGGTGGGGGATGCGGTGCGCAGTTTTCCCGGCAAAGTCAATGCCTCGCAGCGGGCCGAGCTGGCGTTCCGGGTCTCCGGCAAGGTGCAGGAAGTGCTGGTCAAGGAGGGAGACCTGGTCAAGGAAGGCCAGGTGCTGGCCCGGCTCGACCCTGCCGACTACGAGCTGGTGCTGGAGGACCGCCAGGCTAGGTTTGACAATACACAGAGCAATTTCAAGCGCGCCAGGGAGCTGGTGAAGGCCGGCAATATCTCGCGCCTGGATTTCGATCGGATGGAAGCCGAGTACCGCAGCGCGACAGCAGCGCTTTCCCAGGCCCGCAAGGACCTTGAATACACCATCCTCACCGCACCCTTTGCCGGTCGTATCGCCCAGCGCGGCGTGGAAAACTTCGAGGAGGTGGCCGCCAAGCAAGCGGTGATATGGCTGCAGAATATCAACCAGCTGGACATTGTCATTGACCTGCCTGAATCCCTGGTGCGCAGTATTCGCGGCGGCGTGACCAGGGAGGTGGGCAACGTGGGGCATACGGAACCGGCTGTGAGGGCCACCGCCACGTTCCAGGGCAGGGGCGACCAGACGTTCGCGCTGCAGCCCAAGGAAGTCTCGACCAGGGCGGATCCGCAGACCCAGACCTTCAGGGCCACTCTTACCATGCCGGCGCCCACCGCATTTACCGTGCTGCCCGGGATGACGGCGACCGTATCACTTGACCTGAGTGGGCTCGTCAGTGTCGACAGCGTGAAGTGGGTTCCGGCCCGGGCGGTGCAGGCGGACGCGGGCCTCGAACCCCGCGTGTGGTTGCTCGACCCGGTGTCCATGACCGTATCACCACGCAAGGTATCTATCGGCCGTCTGTCCGGGAGTATGCTGGAGATCACCGACGGTCTGGTCGGGGGCGAGGAAATAATCGCCGTGGGTGCACCCTACCTGGCGCCGGGGATGCGGGTGACGCGAATGGCCGAACGCGAGCAGGCCGCGCCGCGCGCGGGCGATCCCCACTGAGCCATGCGGATAGTACCGGGGTACTGCGGCCATGAATGTCGGTGAATATTCGGTAAAAAACCGGGTCGTTTCCTGGTTGCTGGTGATCATCATGGTTGGTGGCGGCCTGATGGCGTTCGAGCGGATGGGCAAGCTGGAAGATCCGGCATTTACCATCAAGTCCGCCAAGATCCTCACGCGCTATCCCGGCGCATCCGCGCGGGAAGTGCAGGATGAACTGACCTATCACCTGGAAGACGCCATCCAGAAAATGCCGCAGCTCAAGCAGATCAAGATGTCAGTATCGCGTCCGGGCCTTTCCGATATCGTCGTGGAATTCAAGGACCAGTACAAATCCGCTGACCTTCCCGATATCTTCGACGAGCTGCGACGCAAGATAACCGATGTGACGCCGTTGCTGCCGCCGGGAGCCCAGGCGCCGATGGTGTTCGACGATTTCGGCGATGTATTTGGCATTTATCTCATGCTGACCGGCGAGGGTTACAGCTGGCGCGACCTGCACGATACGGCCGATGCCATCAAGAAGCAGCTGGTGCTGGTGGACGGTGTGCGCAAAGTGTCCATAGAGGGCGAGCAGCGCGAGGTGGTTTACCTGGACCTCCCCCGCAGCACCGTGGCGGAGATGGGACTGGAACTCAACCAATTGCAGTCCGTGCTGGGTTC
>CAYTDW010000427.1:0-3481 GCA_964436585.1 uncultured Halioglobus sp.
CGCAGATGACTTTTGCTGGCAGTTTTGTGATGATGGCGCCCTGCAGCTGGATTTTGCCCTCGGTGCTGGCGCTTACGCCACCGCGCTGCTGGCGGAAATTGTCCAGTACGAGCAGGGCGGGCAGCCAGAAATAGAACAAGACTCTCGACCTGACCGGCAACAGGCTGGCGGGAGCGCAACGGGGGATATGAAGGGGTGGCAAGGGCGGTGAGCAATGTCGACGTAAACGGCATCGGAATGACATCACAGCGCACCCGTGAGCGCCTGATCCAGCGCCTGGTGGAACAGGGCATCACCAGTCTCAAGGTGCTGGATGTGGTGCGCTCCACGCCCCGGCATCTGTTCCTGGACGAGGCCATGGCCCACCGCGCCTACGAGGATGTAGCCCTTCCCATCGGCTTCCAGCAGACCCTGTCGCAGCCTTATATCGTGGCGCGGATGACTGAACTGCTGCTGGCCGCGGGGCCCCGCCAGCGGGTGCTGGAAATCGGTACCGGCTCCGGCTACCAGACCGCCATCCTGGCGCGCCTGGTGGGCGAGGTTTACAGCGTTGAACGCATCAGGCCATTGCAGCAGAAGGCCCGGCAGCGCCTGCGCCAGCTCAAGTTGCGCAATGTGCACATGAACCACGCCGACGGCGGCATGGGCTGGGCGGAACGCGGTCCCTACGATGGCATTCTCGCCACCGCCGCGCCCGAACGCATACCGGAAGAATTGCTGCAGCAGCTGGCGCCGGAGGGGCGGCTGGTGATCCCGGTGGGCAGCGAGACCCAGCACCTGCAAGTCGTCACCCGTACCCATGAGGGCTTTGATATCCAGATCGTGGAGGAAGTGAACTTCGTACCCCTGCGCCCCGGTACCGTGAAGTGAGCCGGCTGAGCCCCCTGGGCGTTTACCTGCGCGGTGTCCTGATGGGTGCCGCGGATATCGTGCCCGGCGTCTCCGGTGGCACCATCGCCTTTATCACGGGCATTTACGACACCCTGCTGGGCAGCATCCGCTCCTTCGACCTGGAGTTGCTGGCGCGGCTGTGGAAGCTGGACATCAAGGGCGCCTGGCAGCATGTCAATGGCGGCTTCCTGTTCGCCCTGCTGGCGGGAATCGGCACCAGCATCTTTTCCCTGGCCCGGCTGTTTTCCTGGATCCTGGAAACCCACCCCGTGCCCTTATGGGCGTTTTTCTTTGGCCTTATCCTGGCGTCGGCGGTGGTGCTGTTGCGCCAGATAGAGGGCTGGACCCCCGCGCGCGCCCTGTGCCTGCTGGCGGGAGCAGTCGCCGCCGGTGCCATTGCCTACCTGCCTGTCGCCAACCTGGATTTTGGCCTGGCGGGGGTATTCCTGGCGGGTTTCGTAGCGATCTGCGCCATGATCCTGCCGGGCATTTCCGGCAGTTTCATCCTGGTGCTGCTGGGTATGTACGGCACGGTGCTGGCTGCGGTCAAAGGTCTGGATATCGGCTTCCTGCTGGTCTTTTGCCTGGGTTGCGGTTTGGGCCTGCTGTCTTTTTCGCGCCTGTTGCACTGGCTGCTGCAGCGTTTTCACCAGGCGACCATGGCGGTGCTGACCGGCTTCCTGTTTGGCTCGCTGGTGATCGTGTGGCCATGGAAAAGGGTGCTGGACTGGGTCCCGGACAGCCACGGCGTGCTCAAGCCCGCCCAGCAGGTGCCGGTATCCCCGGCGGAATTTTTAGCGCTGACGGGTCAGGACCCGACCATTTGGCTGTGCGTTGGCCTGGTGCTGGTGGGCTTTGCGGCCGTATGGTTGATCGAGCACAGCTGGGGACATGGCTAGTGGGTCCGGGTAAAAATCTGCTGCCCGCAATAGTCGCTATCCTGTTGGCGTGCGGCCTCGTCGGTTGCGGCAGCAGCAGCCACGCCCCTTACTCGCCGGTGAAACCGGCGGTGACGGTGTACGTCGTCCAGCGCGGCGACACCCTGTATTCCATCGCTTTTCGCTATGGGCTGGACTACCGCAAGGTGGCCGAGGTGAACAATATTGTTGACCCCTATACCATCTATCCCGGCCAGAATATCTACCTGTGGCAGTTGCAGCCGCCGCTTCCCGGCGCCGCCCCGGCGCCGGACCCAGCGGGCTACGCGGTGGCGCCTGCGCCGACCGCGCCGCGCGCCACGCCCTCAGCTCCGGTCGTCGTGACCGCGGTGCCGGGGGTTGCGACCGCGCCCGTGAGCACGGTGGCGAAGCCGACGCCGGTTTACCGCGACAAGCCCCCGGTGAGCAGCGGGGTGTACCACCCGGGGTCCAGGCCGGTCCAGGCCCCACCGATCAAGACCCCCCCGATTAACGCCACATCAGCACCCGCCCCTGGCGTTACTGTGCTGACCGCCGAGCCCGGGGTGGCACCTGTACCCACCACCCAGGCTCCGGTGCCGGCCCAGCCCCAGGCGACCGAGGCCGTCGCCCGGGCCCCGAGCCCCGCCCCTGCGCCGGACCTGGCGCCTGCCCCTGCCAAAGCGCCTGCCCCCGCCAAAGCACCCACTCCGGGTGCCAGGGTGACGGCCTGGCGTTGGCCGGCGGCGGGCACTGTTACCCGCGGCTACTCATCCAGCGTGCACAAGGGAATCGATATCGGCGGCAGTCGCGGCGATCCGATCTACGCGGTGGCCGACGGTACGGTAGTCTATGCGGGAACCGGTATCGTGGGCTTCGGCGAGTTGGTTATCGTCAAGCACAACGATATCTACATCAGCGCCTACGGCCACAACGAGCGTCTGTTGGTGAAGGAGAATGACGTGGTGGGGGCAGGCCAGGTCATTGCCGAGAAGGGCAGCTCCGGCACCGACAGCGTGAAACTTCATTTTGAAATCCGCAGGGAAGGTAAGCCGATAGACCCCCTCAAGGTGCTGCCCCGGCGCTGACACGAGGCCTTTTCCAGGCCTGTCCGCCGCCCGCTCGGGCGGCTTCCGACCTGCCCCAAAGGGGGCCCCCTCCCTGGCATGAATTAGCCTTGGGGCCGGCTTGTAATCAATTATCCCTCTGGGTTAACCTGATCGGCCCCGCGAGAAATGCCCCCGATTCTCGTCGCAATAAAATAAAGAGGGTCACGAAAGTGGAAGCAACCCGCGCGAAACGGATTTCAAAACCGGGTAAGGTTGGCGAGGTAACCGGTCGTAACGGCAGCGCCTCGAAGCAGCGCCCCGAGCCCAGCCTGGATACCGACCTCATCGATCTGGACGACGGCGTCGACCTGTTGTTGGATGCCACGGCTGAGAATGCGCTGCCACCGGAGCAGGACGAGGAGCTTGCACTCTTCGAAGAAGCCAGGGCCCGCACGGCCGGCAGGTTGGAAAGCTCTCTCGATGCCACCCAGCTTTATCTCAACGAAATCGGCTACTCGCCGCTGCTCAGTGCTGACGAAGAGAAGTATTTCTCCCGTCTTGCGCTGCAGGGTGATGCCAGTGCACGGCGCCGCATGATCGAGAGCAACCTGCGGCTGGTGGTCAAGATTTCCCGCCGCTATATCA
>CAYTDW010000428.1:0-3479 GCA_964436585.1 uncultured Halioglobus sp.
GACCTGGTCTACGTCTCGACACCACATTCCTGCCACTTCGAGAACAGCCTGCTGTGCCTCGAGCATGGCAAAGCGGTTATTTGTGAAAAGCCGTTCACCATCAACGCGCCGCAAGCACACCTGTTGATCGAGAAAGCCAGGGCAAAACGCCTCTTCCTGATGGAAGCCATGTGGAGCCGCTATATCCCGGCCATCGTCAGGCTGCGAGAGCTGCTCGCCCGCAACGCCATCGGCCGGGTGCAGTTGATGGTCGCCGGCGGCGCTTACATGCCTGACTTCGATCCCGGATCCTACCTGTTCAGGCCTGACCTGGGTGGTGGCGTTCTACTGGACGCGGGAGTGTATCTGGTCTCGATGGCTTCCATGATTTTTGGATCGCCACGCAGGGTCCTCGCTGCCGGCAGCCTGGGCGACAGCGGTGTCGATGAGCACGATGCGATTGTGCTGCAGCACGAGAATGACGTGCTCGCCAGCCTCTATGTGTCCCTGCGCGGCAGGGCCTCGCCTGATATTACCCTGCTGGGCGATCGCGGCAGGATCCATGTCCATCCGCCGTTGTTTGCACCCCGGGCACTTACCCTCAGCATCCACGGCCAGCCGGATGAGGTTCTGCAGTTGCCCTTCCCGGGCAACGGCTACCAGTTTGAGGCCATCGAGGCAGCGAACTGCATCCTGCGCGGTCAGACCGAGAGCGCTGTTATGCCCTTGGATGAAACCTTGGCCATCATGCAGACGATGGACGAGATTCGCAGCCAGCTGGCTCTAAAATACCCAATGGAGAATTAAATGGCCGTCGTACTGATTACGGGCGCAAGCAGCGGTTTTGGTCTCGAGGGAGCCCTGGCATTCGCCCGCAATGGCGATACGGTGTACGCCACCATGCGGGACCTGGCAAAGGGCGGCCGACTGCAGCAGGCCGCAGCCGGGGAAGGCCTCTCACTCAGGATCAGTGCCCTCGATGTCACCCGGCCGCAATCCTTCGACGCCTTCATCAGGGCCGTGGTGGAGGAAGCAGGACGCGTAGACGTTCTGGTCAACAATGCAGGGATCGTCCGCCCCGGCGCCCTGGAAGACCTCGGTGAGCCCGAACTGCGGCTGGTGATGGAGACCAATTTTTTCGGTCCGCTGCTGTTGACCCGGTCGCTCCTGCCGGTGATGCGGGCCCAGCGCAGCGGCTGCATTATCATGATGAGCTCGCTTTCAGGCCTGGCCGGCCTGCCCGGGGATTTGCCGTACGCCGCGAGCAAGTTTGCGCTCGAAGGGGCGACCGAGGCCCTGCGACATGAAATCGACCGTTGGGGTATCAGGCTGGCGCTGGTGGAAGCCGGCATGTATGCCACCGCGATATTTGATTCCAGCATGGTGGGTGAAGCACTGTTGCCGGCCGATTATCCGCCCGACTCACCCTATCGGCCGCTGGTTGAAAGCCGCCTGAAGGAAGTGCGCGACCGCCGGTCCCAGGCGTTCGATCCCCGGATTGTGGGAGAGCTGTTTGTTACCATCGCCCAATCCGACGGTAAGCAGTTCAGGTGGCCGGCCGATGAAGTGGCCACCCGGGTGTTGGGTACGATGCTGGCCCAGGATGATGCATCCCGGGACCAGTTCCTGCGCATGGTGGCGGGGGCTGACTGGTGGAGCGAGGGTAAAAACCATGCGGACTAAACTGGCGCACGTCTGTATCGAGTCGAACGACCTGGAGGGCACCGAAGCCTTCTACCGCGTCCTCGGACTGGAGCGGCGCTTCGAGTTCAGGAATCTTCAGGGGGAGCTGGTCGGTTTTTACCTGGCATTCGCTGATCAGACCTTTATCGAGGTGATCAGGACGAACAAGCCGGGACCGGAGGGAATCATCAGGCACTTCGCCATCGAGGTCGACGACATCGATGAGGTGTATTCCCGGCTGCAGAAACACGCTATAACGGTCACTGAAAAACAACAAGCCAAGGACCACCTCTGGATGATCACCTGCCGTGACCCGAACGGGATTTTCATCGAGCTGCAGCAATATACCGCGCACAGCATGCAACTCGTCGGCGGCGTGTGTGAAGTGGACTACCAGCCCTGACCCTGAACGGGAGCACTTGTGCCAATCATCTTAGCAGACAGCACGACCGCGCTCGCCGCGATCATTTTCGGCCTGGCCTGGCTGGGTTTCTGGATCGACGGCAAACCCATATCCCGCATAATACCCGGTGTGCCCTGGGTCATTGGCATCGGACTGCTCCTGTCGAATACCGGCGTCATTCCCCGCGAAGCGCCGGCCTATGGTTTTGTTGGACAATACCTGCTGCCGCTGGGTGTACCCTTCCTCCTGTTCAAAGCCAATCTGCGCAGTGTGTTTACCGATGGCGGCTGGGTGCTGCCGGCCTTCGCGATTTCCAGCGTGGGAGTCTGCGCGGGCGCCATTTCCGGCTTCTTCATGTTCGACCTGGGTCCGGAGGGCGCCCAGATCACGGGTACCTACGCGGCAGCATTTGTCGGGGGCGTGGTGAATTTCGTCGCGGTGTCGGAAGCGGTCGAAATGTCCCCGACCCAATTCAGCGTGGCCCTCAGCGCGAGCGCGCCCGCCAGCATCCTCGGCCTGCTCGTGCTCGCCACGCTGCCCGCCATGCCATTCATACGGCGACACTTCCCCTCTGAAATTATCGACACCGCGGATCGAATTGTGACGCCTGGCGCGGCCGATGTCGGGCCACGGTTCCTCCCCGACCACGTCGCCCTCGGCATCGCCATCAGTTTGGCCATTTGCGCGGTGTCCGGCTACATTTCAAACCTGCTCGGCCTTGGCAACTACAATCTCTTCTTCATCACCCTGATCACGGTGGTTCTGGCCAATATCGCCCCCCGGCAGTTCGCCAGGCTGGAGGGCGATTTTGCCATTGGCATGCTCTGCATGTACGCGTTCTTTGCCATCATCGGCGCGGGCACGGACGCCATCAGTTTCATCTACTCGGCGCCTGTCCTGTTCGTTTACTGCAGCTACCTGCTCGGCGTGCAGTTTGTGGTGCTATTGCTGGGGACGAAATTGTTGAAAATCGATCTTGCAACAGCACTGATTGGTGGCGCCGCGGCCATCGTTGGTCCGGCCGCCGCCGCCGCGCTGGCCACCACCAAGGGCTGGAAAACCCTGATTACGCCCGGGATAACCATTGGGATCCTGGGTTATGTGCTCGCCAATTTCGTCGGCGTCGCCATCTTCAAGTGGCTCAGTTAGAAACCAGGGCCCGGCCCTGCGACACCGCCGGCGCAGGGGTTGGGAAGGGGGTTTCGGGCAAGCGGTAGATGGCCTTTCTATTCGACCCGAAATTGGCGAGAATGCTCCCCTTTTCGAGAAACCCCTGCCCCGGATGGGTACAAGCGTGAGCGCAGTGCCAGGCATGTATAGACTGACACCGGGCAAAAACAGTCAGATGGGCTGCATATGCTGCTGATGATCGACAACTACGACTCCTTTACCTACAACATCGTGCAGTACTTCG
>CAYTDW010000429.1:0-3476 GCA_964436585.1 uncultured Halioglobus sp.
TGCTCCCTGAGATCCATGGTCTTTGATACGGTTGTAGTGCAGCTGATTGTTTTCCTGGTTAACCGCTTGTAGCCCCGTATGGGTGCGCGGGAATGCTTTCCACAAGCCGAAAATGGTAGCAGGGGGTTGTTAGCGCAGATTCCCCTCCCACTTGCAGCCCCAGCCTTTTTTCCGGCAGCGATAGCGGCGCACCGGGACAAACCAGCTTGCAATTCGGTCGACTGTCCGGCGATGCACCCTTTCCACGCGGCCATTGCATTGAGGACACAGATGGTTTGCGGATAGAGTTTTCAGGATATATGGACTGGTTGTATTTGCCGGGCAGGCTGCGCTGGTGAGATCGGCTTCAATACCCCACTGGTCTGACCCCGTTTTTGCGTGTGCTGGTTTCAATTTCTGGCTTATCTATTCGTTCAGTGGCAAGTGCTGGTGCAATGGCGCCGGAGAAATCACGGGGAAGCTCCAGATGCAGGTAACATCTTGGTTAGATTACAGAACATAGTCTGTTCGTTATCGTACATTGGTAAGTCGGTTTTGTATGAAACTTGTAAATATAATCCACGTATGGAGCCGGTGTACCGGTGAGTAAACGGCCGGCATGTCCCGCGCTTATCGCAGCCATCTATGCTTGCCTGGTCCGGAGAGAGCCAGGCCCGGAGTAGTCACTGCCCGGGCGGACCCATGGCGTAAGCGCTCCAATCGGGCTCGCGCATTTCCGCGACAAAACGCTGGTAGTCCCAGGGCCAGCTGGAGGGAATGCCCTCGGCGTCCAGGTACCAGCTGCGGCAGCCGCCGGTAAACCAGACGGTCGTCTTCGCCGCGGCGATGCGCTCTGTCTCGAATTTTTCCAGGGCCGCCTCGCTGACGCTTATTTCACTGCACTCACCGCTGCGCAAGCGCCCCAGCAACTGGTCGATGTAATGCCACTGGTGCTCGGCGATATCGATCAGTGGAAAGTTGCCAACCGGGCCGTTGGGTCCATTGAGCATGAAGAAATTGGGAAAGCCGGGCATGCTGATCGCCAGGTAGGCCTTTGGCCGCTGCGCCCAGAGATCCTCCAGGGTGATGCCGTGCTGCCCGGTGATCTGCATCGGGCGCATGAACTGGTCGGACTTGAAACCCGTGGCGAAGACGATGATATCCAGTTCGTGCAATACACCGTCGCCGGTGCGAATTCCCGCAGGTTCGATCCGGGCGATCCTGTCCGTGACCAGCGCTGCCCGGGGGTGCGCAATGGCCTGGTAGTAGTCCGGGGAGAAGATCAGGCGCTTGCACAGGGGCTCGTGATCGGGCCGCAGTTTTTCCCGCAGCACCGGGTCGGCAACACTCTGCTCCAGGTTCTGCAGGCAACTGGCTTTCCAGAACGCGGCAGCCTCCATGTCTTCCCGGGTGATGACCTGGGTGTAGCTGTTGACGTTGGCGAGGAACTCCTCGATCCTCATGGCGGCCTGCAGCGCGGCGGGATCACTGCGAAATGCCTCACGCTGCTCCTCGCTGTACGGGGTATTGTCGACCGGCATGATCCACTGGGGTGTCCGCACATAGTGTTCAATCAGCTGCGCCCGGCCGGCCAGCGCCGAGATAATCTGCACGCCGGTTGAACCGTTGCCGATGACGCCGATGCGTTTGCCTTGGAGGGAGACACTGTGGTCCCAGTGGGCGCTGTGGAACAGCCGGCCGCGAAAACTCTCCATGCCCTCGATATGCGGCGTATTGGGATGGTGGAGTACGCCGGTGGCTGCAATCACCACATCCGCGACATCGGCTGCGCCGCTCTTCATATGCAGGTGCCAGCGGCCGTCCCTGAACCGGGCGCTGTCGATCTCCTGGTTGAAACGGATAAACCGGTCGACGCCGTACTTGCTGCAGGTTCTTTCGAAGTAGGCCTGGATTTCAGCGCCGGGTGGCAGGTAGCTGCTCCAGTCGGGGTTGCGCTCGAAGCTGTAGGTATAGTGGTGCGACGGCGTATCGCAGGTCAGGCCGGGGTAGCGGTTGTCGCGCCAGGTGCCGCCGATGCGGTCGGCCTTCTCAAGGATGGCGAAGTTGTGTATGCCGGCTTCCAGCAGTTTTATGCCCGCCAGGATGCCGGACATGCCCGCCCCGATCACCACCACGCGCAAATCTTTCCGGGACATGTGCTGCTCGCCTCTCGAGGCAATGACTCATGGCCGCATCTTACTGAAAGTCAGCGGCGGTGGGCATGACGAAGGCGCCCGAACCGCAGAGAAATTATCTTCCGGCTTGCCAATGTATACCGGGCCGCAGGCGCCGTGGCGACTAAGCCGGGGTATTCAGCGGCGCCAGCAACTCCAGCAGGGCCAGGTTGGGCCCTCGCTGGACTTCATCGGTGAAGGTCTGGATACAGACGTGGTTGGCGCCCGCGTCCCAGTGGGCCTGGATGCGCTGCCTGAGTGCCTGCTCATCCCCCCAGGCGAAAATCGCATCGACCAGCCGGTCGCTGCCGCCATCGGCGAAGTCCGCGTCCTCAAAACCGAATTGCCTGAGGTTGTTGCGGTAGTTGTCGAGGCCAGTGTAGGTAGCCGTATGGGCCCTGGCGATGGTCCTGGCCCTGTGGGCATCGGTTTCCAGCAGCAGCATCTGCTCCGGGCACAGCAGTGCCTTCTCTCCCAGGATGCCTCTGGCCCAGGCGGTATGCGCCGGCGGCACGAAGTAGGGGTGGGCGCCGCTGGCGTTTTCGGCACTGAGCTTCAACATATTCCCACGCAGGGCTCCCAGCACGATGGGCGCCAGTTCCGGCGCCGCCGGCGCCATGTAGAAGGCGGTCTGCATCGTCGCCAGGTAGTTTCTCATGGTGGTGACCGGTTTCTGGTACTCGTGGCCCCGTAAATCCTTGACCAGCGGTGCGTGGGATACACCCAGCCCCAGGATGAAGCGGCCGGGGGCGAGTTCGGAGACGGTGCGGTGGATGGCATTCATCAGCATGGGGTCGCGGGCATAGATATTGGCGATACCCGTGGCGAAAACCAGCTTGTCGGTGTGAGCTGCCATGTGGGCGATGATAGTAAAGGGGTCGCGGCCTACAGCCTCGGGTATCCACAGGGCGGAGTATCCCCAGCGTTCAAGTTGCCGCGCGAAATCGACCGCCTGGGAGGCGGTCATTTCATCGATGAAGGACCAGACACCCAGCTTGCCGAGTTTTATGCTCATGGTTTTAACTCCCGTAACAGGTGATCAAAAGGGCCGCGCCAGTTTAGCGCGCGTTTATGGCATGATACACGACATGACACCGGAGCCCAGTATGCTGAAAGCCCTGTTCCTGGACCTGGATGAAACACTGTGTGACACCGTCAGCGCCAATGAGCGGGCCAGGCAGTTGATGGGAGAGGGCCTGCAGTTGCAGTACGGGCCCGCTTGCGACGGCCAGGCGGTGGCCCGCGCTTATCTGGCGGGCATTTATCGCAAGTGGAGCGACGACCAGCGCGGGTGGAACATGCGCGTCGACCCGGTGGAGAAGA
>CAYTDW010000430.1:0-3476 GCA_964436585.1 uncultured Halioglobus sp.
CCTTCGCCTACTCGAAGCGGGACGGCAATATTTTTATCACCCCTTCCATGCAGCAGGCGCTGCTGGAGTTTGATATCAAGACGAAGCAGTTCATCACCCACACGATGCCGGAGGGCTACTACCCTCACACCATCCGGGTGGATGACCGGGACCGGGTGTGGTTTACCCTGGCCCTGTCGTCGCAGGTGGCCATGTTCGATCGCGGCACGAAGGAATTCACCGTCTATGACCTGCCGGCCCGGAGCGCCAAGGAGTGGCTCATCCTCAAATCCCTGCCCGTGATGTTCCGCATCAGCCCCGAAAACCGCCCCCAGCCGGATCCCGACCGGGAGGGTACCGGCCTGCCCATGCCCTACGGTATCGACATCACCCCCGACGGCATGGTGTGGGTGGCCCGGCTCTACGCCAATGACCTGGCCCGTATCGACCCGGAGTCCGGCGAGGTCACCATGATCGAGTTTCCCTTCCAGGGCCCACGCCGCCTGCGCACGGACGCCCAGGGCAACCTGTGGATCGTCGCCTTCCAGGATTCCCTGCTGGTGAGATACAGCCCTGCCACGGGCGAGTTCAGCAGTTTCAAGCTGCCGGTGATCAACGAGGTACCCTACGCCCTCAACGTGGACCGGGACCGCGGCGTGGTGTGGGTCAACGGCAACCAGTCGGACACCATCCTGGCCTTTGATATCGCCACCGAGCGCTGGCAGGTGTATCCCCTGCCGCGCCAGCGCTTTTTCACCCGGGACATCGAGATCTCGGAGGCGGATGGCGCCGTGTACACCAGCAATTCGCACTTCCCCACCTGGCAGTCCGAGGGAGGGGTGCCCACCCTGCTGCGCATCACTCCACTGGCGCAGTAAGCGATGCCCGCCCGCCTGTCGCGGCAGCTGGCCCGCGTGCTGGCCGGATTCCCCGGCCTCTGCTGCGCCCTGGCGGCGGCGGAGCCGGGCTGGCCCTACTACGGCGGCGACCAGGGCGGTCGCCACTATTCCGAGGCCGCGCAGATCCACCGGGGCAATGTGCAGGAGCTGGACGTCGCCTGGGTGTTTCGCAGCGGCGATATGGCGACCTACGGCCCGCTGATGGAAAACACCTCCACCCAGAGCACTCCTATCCTGCTGCCGGAAGCGGCTGGCGAGTCGCTGGTGTACTGCACGCCGTTCAACCGGGTCATCGCCCTGGACCCCGCCAGCGGCGAGCAGCGCTGGAGCTTTGACCCGCAGATTGATCGGGGCGGAGACCGCCCCTTCCGCTGCCGTGGCGTGAGCTACGCCGAGGAACCCCGGGCCACTGTCGGCGAGCACTGCCGCCATCGCCTCTTCCTCAGCACCCACGACCGCAGGCTGTGGGCTATCGACGCGCTGGATGGCAAACCCTGCGGCGGTTTCGGTGAGAACGGCAAGGTGCTGCTGTTCGGTGAGGAGGGCCTGGTGGCGGGGGACGTCAGCAACTCCTCGGCGCCGGTGGTAGCCGCTGGCGTAGTGGTGACAGGCTCCACCGTGATCGACTTCGTGCGCGCCACCACGCCGCGCGGCACGGTGCAGGCCTTCGACAGTTTCAGCGGCCGGCCCCTGTGGCAGTTCGACCCCCTGCTGGGCCACGCCGGCAGCGGCAGCGCCAACGTCTGGGCGCCGATCTCGGTGGATGAGAAAAATGGCCTGGTGTTCCTGCCCACCAGCAGCGCATCTCCGGATTACTACGGCGTGGATCGGCCGGGCGATAATCCCTACGCCAACAGCGTGGTGGCGCTTGCGCTGCACAGCGGCGCATACCGCTGGCACTTCCAGCATGTGCGCCACGACCTGTGGGACTACGACACCCCCGCGCAACCGATCCTGTTCGACTGGCGCAAAGACGGCGAGCACATCCCCGCCCTGGCCCAGTTGACCAAGCAGGGTTTCGTGTTCGTCTTCAACCGCCTGACAGGAGAACCCCTGTGGGAAATTACCGAGCAGCCCGTGCCACCCTCGAGCATTGCGGGAGAACGCGCCGCCCCTACCCAGCCCAAGCCCATCGCCCCACCCCAGTTGCTGAGTCCCTTCCTGATGCCCGCGGATGCCTGGGGCCTGACGCCCTGGGACCGGGCTGACTGCGCCGGGCAACTCGCGGCGCTGGAAAACCTGGGCCTGTTCACCCCCAACAGCGAAAACCTGACGCTGATGTTCCCCGGCAGCCTCGGCGGCCCCAACTGGGGCGGCGGCGCCCTGCTGGGAGACAGCGGCATACTGCTGGTCAACGTCAACAATGTGGCCTTCACTGGCCAGCTGATCCCTACCCCGCCGGCGACCGACCCGGCCAGCCGCAAGCAGGACCATCCCGCCGCGGGCCATCGCATGCAGGTCACCATGGAGGGTACGCCCTACAACATCGAGATCGGCAGCCTGCAATCTTTCCTGGGCATTCCCTGCAATCCGCCGCCATGGGGCAAGCTGGTGGCGGTGGACCTGTTCAAGGGCAGCATCGCCTGGGAGACCGCCCTGGGCTCGGTGCACGAAATGGGGCCCGTAGCGGCGCCTTTCCATATCGAGTGGGGCACCCCCAACCTGGGCGGGGGCATCGCCACGGCCGGCGGCCTGTTCTTCATCGGCGCCACCATGGACCGGCAGTTTCGCGCCTTCGACGTGAACAATGGGGACACGCTGTGGCAATACACCCTGCCGGTGGACGCGGCCGCCACGCCCATGACCTATGAATACCGGGGCCGGCAATACGTGGTGGTCAACGCAGGAGGCCACCACATGTTCGGCCGCAAGATGGGTGACTACCTGTACGCCTTCGCGCTGCCGTTGCCCGTGAACAGGTAGGCGTGGTGCGGTCGAACATGGTCCAATGCTGCGCTTACCGCACCTCGCGCATCACACCCTGTGCCATGTTGCGCGCCAGCTCCTGATCGCCGATGAACACCGTGACATCGGCACACTCTTTACGAATCAGGTTGGCCTCTTCCTCACTGTCGGCTCGCACCAGTATCTCGACCCTGGGATTGAGGGTGCGAGCAATCTCTATCGCAAGCCGCGCGCGCAGGGTATCGGAGGTCGCAATCACCAGCTTGCTCGCACGCACGATATGCGCCTGGATCAGTGCGGCCGGATCGGACGCGTCGCCCGCCACCGCATGGATTCCGCGCTTGCGCATGGCTTCCACACCCTCACGGTTCTGCTCGGCCACCACAAACGGTACGCGATGCTCGAATAGCACCTCGCCAATGTATCGTCCCACGAGGCCGTAGCCCACCAGCACCACATGTCCGGACAATGCCTGTGACTCCACTGTCATCGGCAGTTCGGCCAGCGGATCGTCGGAGCGTTCGAGCAACCGAGCAAGCTGCGACCTGGCGCGTATCCAGCGCAGCAACGGTTCACTCGCCTGGAACAGCAGGGGGTTGACCGAGATGGAGATCAGGGCGCCCGCCAGGATCAGGCTCATGCCTTCCTTGGACAACAAACCAAATGACAAACCGAGCCCGGCCAATATAAAGG
>CAYTDW010000431.1:0-3475 GCA_964436585.1 uncultured Halioglobus sp.
TGCAGATTCTGCTGCAGGGCGACCTGTCCCGCCTGCGGGCCGAGTCGGTGGCGGAGCAACTGGGCATGAGCAGCACCACCCTGCGCCGGCGCCTGCGGGCGGACCACACCTGCTACCAGTTCCTGCTGGACCGCTCGCGCCAGTACCGCTGCGAACAGCAACTGCGGCAGGCATGGCGGCCGGGCAAGTGCCTGGCGGATGAGCTGGGCTACCTGGAGGTCAACAGCTTCTACCGCGCCTTTCGGCGCTGGACCGGGCTGACCTACAGCGAGTACAAGCTGCGCTATTGCTGAGTGCGGGCCGCGGCGGGGTGCTGGCGCGCTATCGGGAGTAGTAAACTTGTGCTCTAATCCTTCTGTGGCGGTGTTTCGAGGCCACGGATACCCCCTTTATAGAGCTGCAAGCTGTGCTGTTTCTGCAAATCATACTGATCGCCCTGCTCGCTACCCGCCTGAGCGCAAGCGCGGGCCACCGGCTGGGGCTCACGGACCGACCGGATGCGCGCAAGCACCACGCCGGAATCGTGCCCCTCACCGGCGGCATCGCGATTTTCCTGGCCCTCGCCCTGTGCACCCTGCTACCGGGTGTCAAGGCTTACACCGGGGCCATAATGGCTATCACAGGCCTGGTGTTCGCGGTGGGTGTGTTCGACGACATCCGCCATATCAACCCCTGGCTGCGCCTGCTGATCCAGTTCGGGGCCGGCATCCTGCTGGCCACCTGGGGTGGCATCGCCATCCACAACGTGGGCAACCTGCTGGCCCTGGGCGATATCCCGCTGCTGCTGCTCACGGTGCCCCTCACCGCGCTGGCCGTGGCCGGCCTGAGCAATGCCTACAATATGATCGACGGTATCGACGGCCTGGCAGGAGCAACCATCGCCCTGCCCCTGCTGGTGCTCTATGTGCTGGCGCGGCAGGCGGGGCACCCGGAGGCCGACTTCCTGCTGGCACTGCTGGTGCCGCTGGCCGTGTTCCTGCTGTTCAACCTGGGACCTGACAACCGCCTGTTGCCGAAGATCTTCCTTGGGGACGGGGGCAGCATCACCCTGGGCTTCCTGGTCACCGCGTCCCTGGTGTATTTCTCCCAGGCACAGAACGCCCTGATCCTGCCGGTGACGGCCCTGTGGCTGGTGACCGTACCCCTGATGGACATGCTGGCCACCATGCTGCGCCGGGCCAAACACGGGCACAAGCTGATGCTGGCGGACCGCTCCCACCTGCACCACACCCTGATGGATATGGGTTTCAGCGCGCGCCAGACCCTGGCGCTGCTGTTGGCCTGGGCCGGCGCCTGCGCGCTGCTGGGCCTGGCGCTGGAGGGCATTCCCGAATACCTGAGCCTCGCCTGCTACTGCCTCGTCTTCCTCGGCCACTGCCTGTTCGTGATCAAGGCCGGGCCCATCGGTCGACGCCTCGGTCGCCACCTGCGCGGGAAACGCGCGCCGGTGGAGTACTGCGAGCCCAACTGAAGCGCCGCAGCCGGGCCCGCTCAAACGCGCTGCCCGCTGCCCTCATAACCAGCCGCGGTAGCGATACACCCAGTAGCCCAGGGTCTCGTGCAGGGCGTAGGTGCTCCGCCCCAGGTCGCTCACCGCCGGTAGCCAGCGCGGCGGCCCGCCCTGCCCCGCCAGCCGCTGGTAATCGGTGGGCGCAGGGATGACCGCCACGCCCTGGGCGGCAAAAACGGCGACCGAGCGCCGCATATGGAAGGCGGAGGTCACCAGCAGGATTCGCTCCGCACCCATCTGCCGGAGCATGGCCACCGTGTGTACCGCGTTGTCGTAGGAATTGCGGCTCGCCTCTTCCAGCAGGATGGCCCCGGCCGGCACCCCCATCACCACCAGCAGGTCGCGGATGATCTCCGCCTCGGACCGGTTGCCCGGCTCGGCGCCGCCGGTCACCAGCACCCGGGGGGCCTTGCCCGCCTTGTACAGCGCCACCGCATGCACCAGCCGGTCGGCCGACTGGCTGAGGTCGCCCAGGGTGCCCATGTGCACGTCGCCGCGGATAGCGCCCCCCAGCAGCACGATGATATCCGCCTGGGGCGTGGCCGAGAGGGACTTCGGCGGGAAGGGATCTTCCAGGGTGCCCATGAGATAGTCGGCGAACAGGGCGGTGGAGCACAGGTAGAGCCAGGATGTGCCCAGCGCCAGGGCCCAGACCGCCACGCGCACGCGGCGCAGGAGCAGGGCCAGCAGCGCGAGCAGGCCCAGTAGCAGCGCCTGGCTGAGCGGATACAGCAGCAGCGACAGCAGCTTGCCCAGCTCGTATGAAATGACGGTTGTGATGGCGAGGTACTCCGGGTGATGGCGGCACTATTATGGCACTATGATGGCACAGCCGCGCCCGGGACGGGACTGTCGACACCACCTTCGTAGGCGGCACTTTTGTATTGCCCCGCCGCCGGGTAACTGTCTATGCTACGCGCCCCACACCGCTAACAAGGACCCGCCCCATGCAATACGTTTCCCTGGTCACCCTGCTGCTGGTTATCCAGTACCTGATTTTCATGCTGATGGTGGGGGCGGCCCGCAGCAAGAGCGGTATCAAGGCACCGGCGGTGACCGGCGACGAACAGTTCGAGCGCGCCTACCGGGTGCAGATGAACACCATGGAGCAACTGGTGATGACCCTGCCCGCGATGTGGCTGAGCGGCCTGTACTTCGAACCCTTTGTCGCCGCCCTGCTCGGGCTCACCTTCTTCCTGGGCCGGGTGCTGTACCGGGTGGGCTATATGAAGGACCCTGACAAGCGCGGCGCCGGCTTCGGTATCGGCCTGCTGAGCACGGTCGGCCTGATCGGCACCGCCCTGTGGGGAATGATCGCCGCCCTGTAGGCGGGAATCCCGCCGATAACTTGTGGGGCGTCACAAAAACACCCGCCCAACTGTGCATCCCGCGCCCGCGAAGGTATGATCACGATGCCTTTGAATTACCTAGAGTTTTGCCATGAATGTACTGGTTACCGGCGCCGCGGGCTTTATCGGTTTTCACGTTGCCCGGAAATTACTGGCCCGGGGCGACCGGGTGGTCGGCCTGGATAACCTGAACGACTACTACGACGTGAAGCTCAAACTGGCGCGCCTGGCCAAGATCGAGCACCAGCCGGGCTTCACTTTCGCCCGGCTGGACCTGCAGGACCGCCCCGCCATGGAGGCCCTGTTCAACCGGCACCATTTCGACGCCGTGATCAACCTCGCCGCCCAGGCCGGGGTGCGCTACTCGCTGGAGAACCCCCACGCCTACGTGGACAGCAACATCGTGGGCTTCACCAACATCCTGGAGTGCTGCCGCCACCACAACATCGGCCACCTGGTGTACGCCAGCAGCAGCTCGGTGTACGGCATGAACAGCGCCATGCCCTTTTCCATCCACGACAACGTGGACCACCCCATCTCCCTGTATGCCGCCAGCAAGAAAGCCAACGAGCTGATGGCCCACACCTACTCCCACCTGTATGGATTGCCGACCACG
>CAYTDW010000432.1:0-3473 GCA_964436585.1 uncultured Halioglobus sp.
GATACGCACGGGCAGCCGGGTGGCGCGGGTGATGGTCGAGCAGGGCCGGGCCGGCGGCGTGGAACTGGCCGATGGCGAGGTCATCAGGGCCCCGCGGATCGTCTCCAACGCCGACCCGAAAGCCAGCTTCCTGACGCTGTTGGGCGCCAGGCACCTGGACATCCAGTTCACCCACCGGATCAAGCGCCTGCGCATGGACGGGCAGGTCGCCAAGCTGCACCTGGCACTGGACGGGCTGCCGCAATTTACCGGGCTGGCCCGCCCCCAGGGCCGCCTGATACTGGCGCCCGACATGCAGTTTATCGAGCACGCCTTTGACGCGGCCAAGTATGGCGGCTTTGCCCGGGAACTGCCGATGGAAGTGCTGCTGCCCAGCCTGTATGACGCGAGCCTCGCGCCCGCGGGACAGCATGTACTGTCGGCGCAGCTGCAGTATGCGCCCTACCAGGTTCAGGGCGGCTGGGAGGCCCGGCGCGAGACCTTGCTGGAGAATGCCATGGCGAGCCTGGAGCGCTACGCGCCGGGTATCCGCCGGCACGTACTGGCCAGCGAGTTGCTGACCCCTGCGGACCTGGAACACCAGTTCGGCGTCACCGGCGGTCACTGGCACCAAGGCGAGTTCGCCCTGGACAACTGGTGGGTGAATCGACCGACCTACGGCGCGTCCCAGTACCGCAGCCCGGTGCCCGGCTTCTATTTATGCGGCGCCGGCGCCCACCCCGGCGGCGGCATCATGGGCGCGGCGGGCAGCAACGCCGCCCGGGCAATACTGGAGGAGAGCTGAGTATGTCACCGCAGGTCCAACTGCTAAGTGCCGACCGCATTGCCCACGTCCACCAGGGCATCCTGCCCACGCCCTTTCACAGCCGCAGCTCGCGCCTGAACCTCAACCAGCAGTGGAGCGAGTGGAACGGTTTTGCCTCGGCGGTGTACTACGCCGATGCACACCTGGAGTACTTCGCCACCCGCAATACCTGCGGGGTATTCGATGTCTCCCCGATGCGCAAGTACCGCTTCGCCGGCGCGCAGGCCGCTGCGATGCTGGATCGCATGGTCACCCGGGACGTGGTTGGCCAGGCGGTGGACACGGTGGCCTACAACGTGTGGTGCACTGATGCCGGCCGCGTCGTGGATGACGGCACCCTGTTCCGGCTCGGGCCCGAGGAGTTCATGCTGTGCTGCGCGGACCCCTGTTACGACTGGTTCTGCCTCGCCGCCGTGGGTTTCGACGAGGTGCAGATCAGCGATATTTCCGAGGATGTCGCCGCCCTGGCGCTGCAGGGCCCCACCTCCTGCGCCCTGCTCAAGGCGCTGGGTTTCGCCGGCATCGAGCAGTGCAAGCCGTTCCAGATCAGGCGCTTTCCCTTTGGCTCGGGCGACATCATGATCTCCCGCACCGGGTATACCGGCGACCTCGGCTACGAGCTGTGGCTGGCCCCGCAGGACGCGGAGCAGCTGTGGGACGCACTGTTCGAGCGGGGGGCGCTGTACGGCATCCGGCCCATGGGAGACGAATCCCTGGAAATGGCCCGACTGGAAGCCGGCTTCCTCGCGCCGGACGTGGATTTCCACGGCGCGCTGCACACCGTGCAGCGCGGCCATGATCACTCGCCGCTGGAATTGGGCCTGGGCTGGATTCTCAATTTCAAGAAGCCGCATTTCAGCGGCCGCAGCGCACTGCTGGCGCAGAAGGAATCGGGCGATTACCGGCGCCTGCTGAAGCTCGACATCGAGGGCAACAAACCGGCGCAGCACAGCATTCTCTACGCCGACCACAAGTGCGCGAAGGAGATTGGCTATGTCACCTCCGCCATGTGGTCGCCGGTGGTCAAGGCCAACATCGCCTACGGCCTGGTCGACGCAAAGTACGTCGACGGCCCCCTCTGGGCGGAAATTTATCACCAGAAGGAACTGCGCTGGCTGCGCAAGGTGGCGCGCTGCACCCGGGTCACCAAACCGTTCTGGTCACCCGAACGCGCCAGGGCCACACCGCCGCCGGATTGTTGAGACAGGGGCAACGGCGCAAGCTGACAAAAACTGTCAGTTCCTGGCCTTGCGTGTTACCCGCAGGGCTACTGTCGCGGCCCTGCTGCCCGGCCCGGACTGCATTTTGAGCCTGCAAATCCGCGCAATCCGGGAAAAAGATCACTTAAAAACGGCGCTGGCCCGCTAATTGCAACCTTCTATCAACAGATATCCGTGGTAGATGTTGCTTGCGAGGCTGCGTAATGACTTTCAACAAAAAAGCAGGAGTTTCCATCCACGCTGTGTCCAGGCTCGCCTGCATCGGCCTGGCTATCGTCTTTCTTGCCGGTTGTCGGCTGGTGCTCAGGACCGATGAGACAGGCTCTATCCAGTCGGCATCCGGCACCCATGACTGCAGCCAGGGCACCTGCACCATACCCATCACTGAGCCGTTCGAGGACAGCTTCACGGCGGTTCCCGCCGCAGGCTACCGCTTCGTAAAGTGGACCGGGATCTGCGGCCTTTCCGTCACCGAGGTATGCAAGCTCAAACTCGCCCCTTTGCCCGCCGAGTTGATTGAGTTCGACGGCGACCTGGAAGTAACCGCAGTATTCGAATCGTCCGCGGAAAAGAGGCCCTGGCATCGTGACAGCGACGGGGACGGCTACGGCGCGGCCAACATCACTGTCATGGCCTTCGAGAAACCGCAGGGCTATGCGATCGACAAGACCGATTGTGACGACAGCAACCGCAAGGTCCACCCCTGGAAGACGGAAGAACCTGACGGGCTGGACAATAACTGCAACGGGGTCGTTGACGAGGGCTTTGCCACCACCCGCTTCTATATCGACCGCGATAGCGATGGCTATGGCGATCCCGCCACCAGCCGCCTGGAGTTACAGCAGCCGACCGGATACGTTGCCAACACGCTGGACTGCAATGACAGGAGTGCGCAGGACTACCCTGGCGCCACCGAGCTGGCCGACAGCCGCGACAACGATTGCGACGGCAGTGTCGACGAGGGCTTCAAGAATTTCTACCCGGATGTCGACGGCGACGGCCACGGCGCGAAGACCGGACTTATCCGCTCCATCGAGGCCGTCAGCGGCTACGTCCAGAACAACCGGGACTGCGACGATAGCAACAGCGGGATTTTCCCCGGCGCAACCGAGACTCTCGACAGTATCGACAATGATTGCGACGGTGCAATCGACGAGGGTTTTGTGCGCAACCGTTACTACAGTGATGCGGACGGCGACGGCTTTGGGGACCCCGCGAGCAGCGTGCTGGATTACACCCTGCCCGCCGGATACGTCACCAACAAGACGGACAACTGCGTCTATGTGAGCAACCCCGCCCAGACCGACAGCGACGGTGACGGCATTGGCGACGCCTGCGACACCGTCGACGATAACATCCCGCCACCGGGTGGTGGCGAAGTTCCCGGGGACGGGGGTGGTGAGGTTCCCGGCGGCGGTGGCGGTTGCTCGCTGAGCGCCGAAGAGCAG
>CAYTDW010000433.1:0-3468 GCA_964436585.1 uncultured Halioglobus sp.
GATCTGTGCGCCGAGGCGTTCGTCATCGTCGAAGCTTGCGGGGATCGGCGGGAAGGCGAGGTTGGTCATGGCGGCACCTGCAAAAATACTGTTTATATGTACAGTACAGTGTAGGCACTCAAGAGGGCGATGGCAAGCTGAAAGTGCTGTATTTACAGTGTTTTGACGCAATTGAAACTGGCAGCAGATTCACGGCATCCTGCCTCATTTGAGAATTCCTGCGCGGGGAAATTCTGCTGGTATTTGGATTCATATTCGCCGGTGGCTAGAGCCGCAGAAAATGGCGAAAGCGGTCGCCCAGCGGGATTTGCTACAGCGTGTAGTCGAGTGGACCCACAAGGTCTGTGACAATGCGCCGGGACGTGGCGCCCGTCACCCCGGCTCTTCACCGAAAACCGGCCAGCGCTGCACGATCGCGCCCTCGTCGTACAGGGCGATATCTCCGAACTGCAGGAATACGAACTCGCTCTGGGTCGGGCGCAGGAACACCCAGTCATCGGGTTGCAGGTGGATGTTGCGCGAGCCGTTCAACATCTCCTGGTTGGTGGAGCGGCCGTACAGACCATTGTTGAAAAGGCCCCGGGGCGACTCGGGCAGCGCCTTCCAGTAGCCGCCATAGGTGAAGAAAGTGCGCGCTCGATTGGGATCCCACAGCGACTGCACCGCCCCGAGATCGATACCGGGTATCTGCAGTGTATCCAGGGCCTTGAGCACCGGGGTGGCGATAAAACACGCCTGCTCGTGGTCCGCCAGGGTGGGCAGGTCGAAATCCGTGGGCATCACCAGGCAGGATCCCGCGGCCAGCTCGTTGAACGGGTAGCTGCCCTCGTTGTACATCTGGTAGGTCGGGCTGCCGCCGGCGTTGAGCAATACGCCCTCGGGCCACTGATGGCCCAGGTGTGCCTGCGCCACGTCAATATAGTGCTGGTAAACCGCCATGGCCTTGTCGCGATAGGTCTGCGGGCTGCCCAGCGGTACCTTGACAATATGGGGTTCGTAACCCATGAAACCGCAGAAATTAAGGTACTTGGATGAGGTGAGCAGGTCCAGCATGGCTATGAGCTGTTCATCACTGCGCACACCGCCGCGGTGCAGGCCGACATCGAGCTCGATGCATACCTGCATGTCCTGGCCCAGAGCGCGCGCCAGTTCATGGTACTGGTTCACCCGCTCGGGTGTATCCAGCAGCCAGCGCAGCTGCCGCGCCGGGTCGAAGCCGCCGCCGGCGAACTGGCGGTAGAAATTGTGGGCGGCGGCCACCGGCATGGGCTTGCCCAGCAGTACATCCGCCTGTGGAAAGTGCGCCGCGACCCGGTTGAGGAAAGGCTGGTGGAACACCATCAGGCGCTGGCTGCCCGAGGCCTCGATCACGGTTTCCAGCAGCGGCAGCGAAGGCAGGGACTTGACCACGATTCGGTAGTGGAAGCGGTCGTTGATGTGCCCGCGCAGGGTGCGGATATTCGCCAGCAGGCGGCTGCGATCCACTACCAGCGTGGGTTTTGCCAGTTGCGCTTTGTCCAGCGCAGCGCTGAGCTCGGTGAAGTAGGGGCTGTGATCGGCGCCCTGCTCCTGCGGGCGCAGCAACCAGCCCAGCCCCAGCGCCGCGGCGCTACCGATGATCAGGGAGCGGCGTTTCATGACGTGCCTCCGTCGGGGCTGAACAGGCTGGCGAGATAGGCGTTGAGGAAGCGGCCCTGCGGGTCGATCTCCCGGCGCACGGCCGCGAAGTCCTCCCAGCGCGGGTAGAGCTGGCGAAAATCCTGCTGCTGCAGGGTGTTGAGCTTACCCCAGTGGGGGCGACCGTGGTGCTTGCGGAAAATCGGTTCGATGGTCTTGAAATACGGCCTGTAGTCCTCTTCAAAGAAACGGTGTACCGCGATGGAGCAGCAGTCGCGCTGGTAAAAGGGGCTGAGCCAGATGTCATCGGCCTGAACAAAACGCACCTCTATCGGGAAAAACACCTCCGGGTGATTTTTTTCCAGCGCCGCGCGCACTTCCCGCAGGGCTGCCAGGCCGTGCTCCCGGGGCAGGTGGTATTCCATCTCATTGAAGCGCACATTGCGCTCGCTGGCATAGTTTCTCCAGGAATTCTCGATGGCGACTTCATCGCTCAGGGTTTTCATATAACTGCCCAAAACCAGTTGGCGCAGGCGCGGCATCCGCTCCAGCCAGTCGCGTGCCAGCTGCAGGTCGCGGACACCCTCGTTGCCGTCGAGCCGTTCGGTCGAGCTGGCCGTTTCCCCGGTGATATCGTGGCTGTCGGTAAAGCCCATGCCGGAAAACGGCACGTAATAGAATTCAAAATTGCGGTGCTTCGCCGCCTCGCTGTCGGCAATCGCCAGGATGTCATCGAACTCGCGCCAGACGGTTTCGCGCCGCAACCGGTAGGGCGCCACGTTCTGCAGCCTGACCCGGGTGATGATGCCGAGGGCGCCCAGAGAGACCCGCGCCGCCTGGAACAATTCCGGGTTGCGCCGCCGGTCGCAATCCACCAGTTCGCCGCGGGCATCCACCAGTTGCAGGCCTTCGATAAACGTCGACATACAGCCTATGTCAGCGCCCGTGCCGTGGGTGGCCGTGGCAAAGCAACCCGCCAGGGTCTGCTCGTCGATATCCGGCATATTGACGAGGGCCTGGCCCACCTGCTCCAGCGGCGCGCCGACATCCCCGAGACGGGTGCCGGCCCAGAGCGTGGCCTGCAGTGATTGACTGTCATGGGATACCAGGCCGCTCATGCGCGACAGCGATACGATGGTGCCCTCGGTGGGCACCAGCGCTGTAAACGAGTGACCCGCCCCCACTGCCCGGATCGGGCCCTTGGCAGTGGCGATAAGCTCCTGCAGTTCGGCCACGGAGGCCGGCGCCACCCGCGCCGCCGGAAAGCACTGCTGTGAGCCCGACCAGTTGCGCCAGGGCAGACGCCGCTCGGGGTTCGAAGCGGGCGGGGACGCAGCGCTTGGCTGCGCCTGCAGCTTTACTCCCAGCGCCGCGGCAACCAGCGCTGCAAGCATGCCCCGGCGGTTGAGCACCGGCCTACTCCCCGGTCGCCATGAAGCGGGTGAGGGCCTCGAACTGCCCGGCGTCGCAGTCCATGCACAGCCCGAACGGCGGCATACCGCCGAAACCGTTCACGATGCTGTCGACCAGCGCAGGCATGCCCTTGGCCATACGCGGCTCCCAGGCCGACCGATCTCCGGTGAGCGGCGCGCCGGTGGCCGCCACCGTGTGGCAGCTGGCACAGCTGCGCTGGTAAATGGCGGCGAGCGCCGGGTCCTGCGGTTGCAGGCCGCGGCTGGCCGCCTCGGCCGCGGACGCATGGCCGGGGCCATCGCCGCAGCCCTGCAGTGCGACCAGGCAAAGTGCTACCAGGCTAAGCAGGGACAATCTTTCAGATCTCATCCGCCGTCTCCATTGTGTTCTCATTGGCAGCGCAGTCTGGCCGACACTATAAAGTCCACACCCCGCTGT
>CAYTDW010000434.1:0-3466 GCA_964436585.1 uncultured Halioglobus sp.
TGGATGCGATTTACCTGACCATCGCCCTGGCCACCATCACCACCGTGCTGTTGCTGCTGCTGGGCACACCGCTGGCCTGGTGGCTCTCCCGGCAAAAAGCCAGCTGGTCGGCACTGGTGGAAGCCCTGGTCGCGATGCCGCTCATCCTGCCGCCCACCGTGCTGGGCTTTTACCTGCTGCTGCTGTTTGCGCCCGACACCGCCCTGGGCTCCGCCTGGGAGCGACTGACCGGCACCCGGCTGGCCTTCAGCTTCAGCGCCCTGGTGATCGGCTCGGTGGTGTACTCCCTGCCCTTCGTCGTGCAGCCGCTGCAGGCCGCCTTCCAGCGCGTGCCGCAGAACCTGCTGAATGTTGCCGCGACCCTGGGCGCGGGCCCGTTTGACCAGTTCCGCTCGGTGGTCCTGCCCCTGGCGCGGCGCAGCTTTGTTACCGCCGCCAGCCTGGGCTTTGCCCACACCGTGGGGGAGTTCGGCGTGGTACTGATGATCGGCGGCAATATTCCCGGGGAAACCCAGGTGCTGTCGATCGCCCTGTACGACTACGTGGAATCCCTGCAGTTCGCCGAAGCCCACCGCCTGGCCGGGGGCCTGGTGGCGTTTTCCCTGGTCCTGCTGTTCCTGCTCTATCGCCGCGACCGGCAGGAAAGCTGGCGGGTACAGGCATGAACGGCCTCAGCCTGCGCCTGGACTGCCCGGGCGAGAATGACTTCCGCCTGCAGCTCGACTGCCAGTTGCCCGGCACCGGTATCACCGCCGTCTACGGCCCCAGCGGCAGCGGCAAGAGCACCCTGCTCGACTGCGTGGCCGGCCTGCGCCAACCTGCAGCCGGCAGCCTGGTAAGCTTTCGCGGCGAACGCTGGCTGGCGCCGGATACCCTGGTGCCGCCCTGGCAACGCCGCGTGGCCTACGTGTTCCAGGACGCGCGCCTGTTTCCGCACCTGAACGTGCAGCAGAACCTCGACTATGCAGCCTCGCGCCGGGCTGGCAACAGTGGTGCGTCAATGCCACAGGTGATTAGCGCCCTGGCGCTGGCGGACCTGCTGCAGCGCGATCCGGCCGGCCTGTCCGCGGGCCAGAAGCAGCGCGTGGCTATCGGCCGCGCCCTGCTGTCGGCGCCGCAGCTGCTGCTGCTCGATGAACCCGTGGCCAATCTCGACCATGCCGCTGCCCACCAGTGCCTGGCCTGCCTGCAACAGCTGGCCCGGCAACTCGACCTGCCCATGCTGTATGTCAGCCACGACATCGAGGAGGTGAGCCAGCTGGCCGATCACCTGGTACTGCTGGAGCAGGGCAGGCTGGTCGACCGCGGCCCGCTGCTGGATCTGTGCGGCAGGCTGGACACCCGGCTGTCCCGCGAAGAGCAGGCCGCCGCCATCGTCCTGGGTACCGTGCTGCGCCACGACCCCGAGTACGGTCTCACCGAGCTGGAAGTAGAGGGGGAGATCCTGCTGGCGGGGCAACAGCAGGCCCCGGGGCAGGCCCGCCGGCTGCGGATCCCCGCGCGCGACGTCAGCGTATGTCGGCAGCGACCGCTGGACAGCAGTATCCTCAACATTCTACCCGTCACGCTGACCCAGCTCGAAGCGGACGGCGAGGCCAGGGTGATGCTGCGGCTCGCCCTGGGCTCCCAGTACCTGCTGGCGCGCATCACCCGAAAATCCGCCAGCAGACTGCAACTGCAGGTGGGCGACCGGCTGTTCGCCCAGATCAAGAGCGCCGCCCTGTTGATGGAGTCAACTGACCAGCATGAATGAACATCCCTACGACCGCCTGGGACCCGACATGGTGATCGACGCCGTGGAATCCGCCGGCTACCTCAGCGATGCGCGCCTGCTGGCGCTGAACAGCTATGAAAACCGGGTGTACCAGGTAGGCATCGAGGACGGCACGCCCCTGATCGCGAAATTTTATCGGCCCGAGCGCTGGAGCGATGCTCAGATCCTGGAGGAACATGCGTTCAGCCTGGAACTGCAGGCGGCGGAAATCTCCGTGGTGGCACCGCTGGTGGATAGCGCGGGCAGGACCCTGCACGAGTTCGAGGGGTTTCGCTTCGCCCTGTTCCAGCGCCGCGGCGGCCACCCGCCGGAGCTGGATAATTTCGATAACCTGCTGGTACTGGGCAGGACCCTGGGGCGCATCCACGCGGTGGGCAGGGCCGGCAAGTTCAAGCATCGCCAGCAGATCAGCGTCGAGCGCATGCTGGCCCAGAGCCGGGAGTTCCTGCTGGAGGGCTTCATTCCCAAATCCCTGGTTCCCGCCTACAGCACCTTGACCAGCGACCTGCTGCAAACCGTGACGGCCATTTACGCCGAGGTGAAAGTCGGCGATATGATTCGCGTGCACGGGGACTGCCATGTGGGCAACATCCTGTGGCGGGACGACACGGCCCACTTCGTCGATCTCGACGATTGCTGCACGGCGCCGGCGCTACAGGACCTGTGGATGTTCCTCAGCGGCGAGCGGTCCTACCGCGAGTTGCAATTGGCGGAATTGATCGAGGGTTATGCCGAATTCTGCGATTTCGATCCGCGCCAGCTGCGCTGGCTGGAGGCGCTGCGCACCCTGCGCCTGACCCACTACGCCGCCTGGCTGGCCCGGCGCTGGAACGACCCCGCCTTCCCCCACAGCTTTACCTGGTTCAACACCGAGCGCTACTGGTCCGACCATATCCTGGAGCTGCGCGAACAGATGTCGGCGCTGCAGGAGGAGCCTTTGCGGGTTTTGTAGGGCTTCACCGGCGCGAGGCCGGGTACACGACCGACCACAGCCAGCGCCACAGGCTGTTGCCCGCCAGCACCTGGCGATCGATTGCATCGAAAAACTGCGCAAGTCCCACCGGATCCCTGAAATAGTCCATGCGGGTGACGAAACCCCGCGCCGGGTCCAGTTGCTTGACCACCTTGGCCGGATTGCCCGCTACCACCACGTTGGCGGGAACATCCCTGGTCACCACCGCCCGGGCTGCCACCACGCTGTTGGCGCCGATACTGACGCCCTTGAGCACCGTGGCGTGGTCGCCCAGCCACACATTGTCGCCGATGGCCACCGGCAGCACGCGCTCATCGCGCACGGTCCTGTCATAGATCGTGTGCCAGTCGGAGTCGGTGACATAGCTGCCGTTGGCCATCATCACGCCGTTGCCGATAGTGACCTCGTCGCTGGCGCTGATGCGCGAGCCGGGACTCATCAGGACGCAGTCGCCGATATGAACCCGGCCCTCGCCGTCGTGGCGGCCCCACACGCCGATTTCGACCCGCTGGCCGGGTTCGGCGATCGCGGTGAAGCAGCGCCCGATCGTTATGTTGGCGCCGGAAATGTGCACATACCAGGGCTTCATGATGGTGTGGTGAGGCCCCAGTGACAGGCATTCCGGGCGCAGGAAATACTCGGCATACCAGTGGCGGAATTTCAGGTAGCTCTTCTTGACCCAATACGGTCGCAAATCCTGGCGCATGGTGCTGCCCTCC
>CAYTDW010000435.1:0-3461 GCA_964436585.1 uncultured Halioglobus sp.
GGACAGGGCGTGCAGGTGGAGACCGCGGACGGTCGGGTACTCGTATCCGAGGCTGGCGGGCGCGCGGTCCATCCCGCCTCGGTTTCAAAGATCCCGACAACCCTTGCGCTCCTGCGAGCGCTCGGCCCCGATCATCGCTTCGAGACGCGCTTCCTGGCGGGGGGGCCGATCCGGTCGGGCGCGATCGAAGGGCCGCTGGTCGTGCGCGCGAACGGTGACCCTTATTTCGTCGACGAAAACGCGCTCCTCGCCATGGGCGCGCTGCGGGAGCTCGGCATCCGCGAGGTGAGGGGCGACCTCCTCGTCGAGGGCAGGCTCCTCTTCAACTGGGAGGCTGACATGCTCGCTCCGCGGCTGCAGCGGGCCCTCGAAGGCGGCGTTGCCGCCGCGGCCTGGCAGGCCGTTAATGCGACGCAGTACCCCGGGAACGTTGCAAACGCCGAGGTTCCAAGCCTGCGCTTCGCGCAATCGCCAGTGAGCGTGACAGAACTCGAGATACCCCTCATCACCCACCGTTCCCAGCCCATGCAATTCATGCTGAAGGCGCTGAATGGCTATTCGAACAACATATTCGCGCCCTTCGCCGAAGCGGCCGGTGGCATCCTGGCCGTACAGGAGCAAATCCGGGCAGAGCTGCCGGCGAACTATCGCGAGGAGCTCGTGCTTGGCGACGGCGCTGGTGCCCATGCGGCGAATCGCATGAGCCCGCGCGTGACAGTGGCGATCCTCCGGGCTCTCGAGACGGAGCTCGCGACCCACGGTCTCGACCTCACGAGCGTCATGCCGGTCGCCGGTATCGACGAGGGTACAATGAAGAAGCGCCTCGATGGCCCGAACGGCCAGGGTATCGTTGTCGCCAAAACGGGAACCTATGGCGACTATGGCGCCTGTGCACTCGCCGGTGCGCTGCGCACGAAGAATGGGCTCGTCTACTTCGCGATCCTCAACCACGGAGTCCCGATCGAGGAGGCACGGCGGCGCCAGGATGCCTACGTTCGCGTCCTTATCGCCGAGCTGGGAGCCCTTCCCTGGAGCTATCAGCGTGACGACGCCCCCGCATTCACGCGGGCCGAGGTTACGATCGCGGCTGAAGGTATGGCTGCGCCGGGCATCTGATGACGGCGAGGCAAGCCCTCATCAATTAAACTCGCCGGGGGGTTAATGCCCTGGCGTTTCCCGGTGGCGTTTAGGAGTCTGAAATGGGCAACAGAAAGAAAGTAGTAGTAGTCGGCGCAAATTTTGCCGGTCTCGCATGTGCAATGAAGTTGTCGTCAAAATTGGATGTGACTGTAATAGATGAATCGGCCTCCTTTGAATTCTTACCCAATATCCATGAGTTAATCTCGGGGGTTAAAACCCCGGCGCTTCTGCGCCTTGACCGAGCTCGAATCCTTCGTCGGCTGGGACACCGCTTTGTACAGGATACGGTGTCAGGTATGGATGCCAAAAATGCAGTTGTCAGAACTGCATTGGGCGACACCTTTGATTTTGATGCCTGTGTTGTTGCTGTAGGTGGCGTCAATAATTCGTTTGGTATCCAGGGGGTGGATGATTTCGCTTGTCCATTCAAGTCTGTAGACGACTGCGCGCGAATCAAAATCCGACTCGATGAGCTGTCCGACGCCGGTAAAGACATGTCACTGGTCATAGTCGGCGGCGGGCTGGAAGGTGTCGAGGCGCTGGGAGAGATTCTGCGGGGATATCGCCATCTTCCAAATCTCGCAGTACACCTGGTCGAGGGCGGCGACGTACTGCTGCCGGGTGGCGCCGCCGCACTGGGCAGTGAGATTCTGCGAAAATGCCAAAACTACCCCGTGACATTTCACTTCGGAGCCAGGGTCAAGTCGGTAACGAAAACCAGGGTAAGGCTCGCTTCTGGCAAGGTATTGAAATCCGATCTTACCCTGTGGACGGGTGGTGCCGCTCCATCGCCTTTACTGTCCAAAAGCGGTCTTACCGACAGCCAGCGGGCGTGGGCTGCGGTAAAGACGTCCCTGCAAAGCCGCTTCTTTGATAACATTTTTATCATCGGCGATGCGGCTGACTTACCGGATCCCGTGAGCAAACAGGCTTATCATGCACTCGATATGGGCGCTCATGCCGCAACTAATGTAACTCGTTTCATGGCGGATTCGCCGCTGAAGCCGTTCAAGCCGGGCCCCGAGATCAGCCTGATCTCACTGGGTGATATCGACACCTACCTCGTACTGGGGCAATGGGTTTTTGCCGGCGCCGCGCTTGCGCCGGCCAAGGAACTCATCTTCCAGGCCAATATGGCGAGGCTGGACCCACCCCTGCAGATGTCCGCGGCGCTTGAGCTCAAGGCACGGTACTGGCAGGGAATACGCGAGTTGACAGTGCCATCGGTGTGGCCGCCCTCATCCATTTTGCGCTTGGCAGATCTGCGCAGATTGGCGTGAGAAACGGTAGAAATCTACGGGATAAATGCCGATTGGGCATTCTCATACCGCGAGCCACCGCATTCCTCTGCGTACCAGCCATTTTCGCAATTCATCCACACCAAACGTCAGGCTCGGCGCCAGCAGAATCAGGCTCCACACCCCGGCTGGCGGCGGCGCGGTGGAAAAAATCTGTTGTAATGGCGGCACATACAACACCGCTAAAATGAATACCAGCTCCAGCGCAATGCCGCTCAGTATCCAGGCATTCGGTCGCAGCAGGTAGGGGAGCGCGCTCTGCCGGTTGGTGCGACAGGCAAGTACATTGCCCACCTGGCAAAAGATGATCGTGGCCAGGAAGGCGCCCGTCGCCTGGCCGTAGAGCAGGAAATCTGTCGCCAGGGGCTGTGCCCACTGCCAACCGCCTGCATCCAGTACCAGAAAAAACGCCAGGAACGCCAGCGCCGCCTCAGTCGGGCCGATGATCCCGTAGCTGCGCAAGAACGTGCGGTAACCGACGAGTCGCTCGTCCGGGGAGCGCGGCGGGCGCGACATGACGTCGGACTCCGGCGGTTCATTGCCCAGCCCGATTGCCGGCAGCATATCGGTAATCAGGTCGATCGCCAGAATCCCCACGACGGTGATCGGCAGTGGTATAGGCAGCAGTACCCAGGCGAGGAACGGCAATATCTCTGGAATATTGCTGGCCAGTACATACGTGGCAAATTTGCGGATATTGTCGTAGACAGCGCGGCCCTCCTCGACCGCCCTGACAATGGTGGCGAAGTTGTCATCCAGCAGGATGATGTCCGACGCTTCCTTGGCGACATCGGTGCCGCGTTGCCCCATGGCAATCCCGATATCGGCCCGTTTCAGCGCGGGCGCATCGTTTACACCGTCGCCAGTGACCGCGACTACCTCCTTCAATGCCTTGAACGCCTCGACGAGTATGAGCTTCTGCTCCGGCTCGATGCGGGCGAACACGAGTTGGTCATCCCGCAGGGTTTCGAGCAGCTGTTCCCCACTCAATTGCTCGAGCTGACTTCCCTCGATAACCCGCGG
>CAYTDW010000436.1:0-3456 GCA_964436585.1 uncultured Halioglobus sp.
GGTTCTTTACCTGATGCTGGACCTGCGCCGCCGCAGCTGGGGCGTGCGCGACCTCGTGGACACCATCGAACGCAGTATCGTCCTGCTGCTGGCGGAATACGGGATCGATGCGGCGCCCAGGCCCGAGGCACCGGGGGTTTACGTGGCCGGGGCGAAGATCGCCTCGCTGGGCCTGCGCGTGCGCCGCGGCTGCAGTTACCACGGCTTGTCACTCAATGTGGATATGGACCTGGAGCCCTTCGGGCGCATCAACCCCTGCGGCCACCGCGGCCTTGAAGTGACATCCATGGCCCGGTTGCTGCCCGGCGCGGTCGATGTGGATGCTGTGGGCCGGCGCCTGCTGGCGCTGGTGGCCAACCGACTCGATGCCGGTTAACGGCGGGCGGGTCGCTTCTGTAACTTGCGCTGCAGTGTGCGGCGGTGCATCCCCAGGGCGCGGGCTGTCGCCGATACATTGCCCTGGTGATCCTGCAACACCCGCTGGATATGTTCCCACTCCAGGCGCTCCACCGAGAGGGGGTCGCTGGGGACAGCCGCTTCACTGGCCCCCGCGCCGCCGCCAAAAGCGGTCAGAATTTCATCGATAGTGGCGGGTTTGCACAGGTAATTCACGGCGCCGGCCCGGGTGGCCTCCACCGCGGTCACGATACTCGAGTAGCCCGTGAGCACCACCAGCGCGGCCCCGGGCGCCAGCGCCAGCAGGCGCGGCAGGATCACCAGGCCCGAGGTGCCGGGCATGTTCAGGTCGAGCAGGATATGGCTGGGCCCGAACTCCTGGCAGGCGGCCAGGGCGGCCTCCGCGCTGGCGCAGCTGCGAGTCACAAAGCCGCGCCGCTTGAAACCCCGGGCCATGACGCCGGTGAACACCGGGTCGTCATCGACCAGGAGGATTTTCCCGGCAGTTTCATGCATCGGCGGGCTTCCCGGCCAGTGGCAGGTAAAGGTTGGCCTCGGTGCCCCCGCCCTCGGCATTGAGCAGTTCGATACGGCCACCGCAGCGCTCGACCGTGGCGTGACTCAGCAGCAGGCCGATGCCGAGCCCCTTGCCGCTGGCGCGGATAATGGGCCTGCCCATGTCGAGCAGGAGCTCGCTGCTGATGCCGGGCCCCCGGTCGCGAATGACGATGCGGGCTTCCTTTCCCGTGCACTGGTAACTCACGTCCACCCGTTCGGTGCCGGTATCGGCGGCGTTATTGAGCAGGTTTTCCAGGGCCTGGCACAGGGTTGAGTCGTATTCGATCACCGCCCCGGGACCCGCCTGCCCCGGGGAGATAGCGTAAACCGTCCCCGGCCGGCGCACGGCCCAGCGCTCGACGGTGCCTTGTACGAACTCCCCCAGGGCCTGGCGCCGGGTTTGCTCCAGGCTGGACATTTCGGCGGTGCGGGTCAGGGTATTGAGCGTGGATTTGCACTGGGCCAGTTGCCCGCGCAGCAACTCGCAGTCTTCCCGCAGCTGGCCGCCCAGGGTGTCGTCCTGCAGCATCTCATCCACCAGTACCGTCATCGTGGCCAGGGGCGTGCCCAGTTCGTGGGCGGTCCCCGCCGCGAGGCTTGCCACTGCCATGATCTGGTCGTTGCGCAGGCGATCCTCGCGCCTGGCTACCGCCCGCGCTTCCTGCCGGCGCAGTATCGACGCCATGCGCACCACGAAATAGGTAATCAGGCCGGCGCTGAACAGGAAGTTAAACCACATGCCCAGGATGTGCACGTTGGCGCTGTCAGCGTGCCCCATGTGCGCATGGGGAGAGAACAGGGGAAAGGGTTGGTAGTAGTACAGCAGGAGGCTGTAGGCCAGCAGGGAGGTGCCGGCCACCAGCCAGGTGTAGCGCCAGGGCAACACGGCGGCGGCGACCACCAGGGGCACGATGTAGTAGGACACGAAGGGATTGCTGGCGCCCCCGCTGAAGTACATCAGCGCGGTCCAGCCGAGCACATCGATCAGCAGTTGCGCCAGGAATTCGCTGTCCGTTACCGGCCAGGGGCGGGTGCAACGCCAGAGACTGGTGACGGTGATCGCGGCCAGTACGGCCAGGCTCGCAGTTATACCCCACAGGCTTTCGGTGGTGCGGCTGGCGACCAGCACATAGGCGAGCACCCCGGTCTGCCCCAGCAGGGCGATGCCGCGGATCAGCAGCAGGCTGCGCAGGTTGTCCAGTGATGGGTTGTAGGCCGATGCCAGGTCGCGGTGCGGTGGGTTCACCCGGCCATTATACGAACACTTCCCCGCTGAGGGCAGCGACAAGATGCCGCGGGGCCGCCAGGGGCGATTGGGTGCTGATGACTGCGCCGGGAGCGCAAAGGGCGTATAATCCGCGCTTTTTTCCCGGGAAGATCCATGCCAGAGCTGGCCAGACAGATTGCCTCGCGTCGCACCTTCGCGATTATCTCGCACCCCGACGCGGGCAAGACCACCATTACCGAGAAGTTGCTGCTGCTGGGTAACGCCATCCAGGTGGCGGGCAGCGTCAAGGGCAAGAAAGGCCCCCATGCGACCTCTGACTGGATGAGCATGGAGCAGGAGCGGGGCATTTCGGTGACCTCGTCGGTCATGCAGTTTCCCTACCACCAGCGCACCGTCAACCTGCTCGATACTCCCGGTCACGAGGATTTTTCCGAGGACACCTATCGCACACTGACCGCGGTGGACTCGGCCCTGATGGTGATCGATGGGGCCAAGGGGGTGGAAGACCGCACCATCAAGCTGATGAATGTGTGCCGCCTGCGGGATACGCCGATCTTCAGTTTCGTCAACAAGATGGACCGGGATATTCGCGACCCGGTGGATTTGCTGGATGAGATCGAGCAGGTCCTGGCCATCCAGGGCGCGCCCATCAACTGGCCCATCGGCATGGGCAAGCAGTTCCTGGGGGTTTACAACCTTTACACGGACGTGATCCACCTGTACACCCCCGGCCAGGGCTCAGTATTGCCGGATGACCGCCGTATCGAGGGTCTTGCCAGCGATGGCGCTCGTGCCCTGCTGGGTGAAGACTACGAGGCTTTCCTGGAGGAGATCGAACTGGTGCGCGGCGCCAGCCATGCCTTCGATCTGCCTGCCTTCCTGGCAGGCAAGCTGAGCCCGGTATTTTTCGGCACGGCGCTGGGTAATTTCGGGGTGCGGGAAATGCTGGATGACTTCGTCAAGTGGGCGCCGCCCCCCCAGCCCCGCCACGCCACCAGCCGCACAGTGGCTGCCGATGATGACGCCTTCAGCGGCTTCGTCTTCAAGATCCAGGCCAATATGGATCCTCGCCACCGGGATCGTATCGCGTTCCTGAGAATCTGCTCCGGCCGTTACAGCAAGGGCATGAAAATGCGCCACGTACGCCTCGGCAAGGAGGTGAGGATTGCCGACGCGGTGACCTTCAAGGCCGGTGAACGCGAGCTGGTGGAGGAGGCGGTATCCGGCGATATCATCGGCCTGCATAACCACGGCACCATCCAGATCGGCGATAC
>CAYTDW010000437.1:0-3445 GCA_964436585.1 uncultured Halioglobus sp.
CCCATTCCATCCAACTGGAAGGTTGCACAGGAAGCGTTCTATGAGGGCTACCATGTGCCGGCTACCCACCCGCAGCTGGAGACCGCCGCCGCAGATTTTATCTATGGCGAGAAAATCGAGGGGGAGTTCACCGAATACAATCACGACAATATCGCCTATGAAACCTTTGCCAACGGCCACGGCCGCTTCTTTGCCGGGAAGCCCAGCAACTACCAGGGAAATACCGCGCGCTTTGCCGTAGGCGGCAAGGACCCGGTCGATGCCATGGCGGACCGCCTGCAACTGCTGGTCGATGGCATGGATGCCCAGGTTCTGCAGCAGGACGTGGATCTGCTGAGGTCGCTGAAAGGCAGGCCAATTCCCGACGGCTCCAGTCTTGGAGCCGAGTATGTCCGCATCCTCTATGAAGACGCGGCGGCAAAAAATCGCCCGATGCCGAAACTTACCCCGGAATTGCTGAACATGTGGGGCGGTGAAATTATGATCTTCCCCAATGTGATGATTTTGCCACAGGCGGGCAACGCGATGATTTATCGGGTGCGCCCCGACGCCAGGGACCCGGACAAATGCACCTTCGAAATCTATTCAACCCGTTCGCTTCCCGCGGATGCGAAGCGCGAACGCGCGATCGTTCAGCCGGTGGATGATCCCCACGACCCCAACCAGGTTTACCTCATTCCCCGCCAGGACCTGGGTAACCTGAAACGCATCCAGAAAGGCCTGCACTCCCGCTCGATTCGCCAGATATGGCTGGCAAACTACCAGGAGAAGGTGATTATGGGTATGCACAGGGAACTGGACCGCTACCTCAAGTCCTGACACGTCCCGGTGCCTAACGGGCAAACAACCCCTTGTTTCCTTCAGCCAATGGGAGCCTCAGGGCGTTCTGGTAATAGGCGACGGTCTTGTACTGGCCGGCGAGTATAACCAGCTCGATGAGCTGCTTGTCGTTATAGAACGCCTGCAGGTCGGCCCAGGTCTGGTCGCTGATCATGGAATCGAAATGGAGTTCTTCCATGGAACGCATGATGGCGCGGTCGCGCTGGTCCCAGCCCGGCGCGGAAGAGCCAACGGTCGCCCTTTCGATCTCATCCCCTGTGATACCGTTGCGCCTGGATATCTTGACGTGAGATCCCCATTCAAATGGTGCCTGGGATAGCCAGGCAATTCGCAGTACCGCCAGCTCCCTGTCGCGGATCGACATCTCCCCGTCGGACAGGAACTTCTGGGCGACGCCCATGTGGGCCAGGTAGAGCTCGGAGTGGCGGATCAGGATTTTCAGGGCATCCATGTCCTCCCGGGGTTTGCGTACACCGTCCACCACAACCATGCTGATTTCATCCAGCACGTTCTGCTGCCTCTCGGTACGTTCCTGGGGCGGCAGGGCAGGCAGGCGCGGCGGGTGACCTATAATAAATTCCTGGCGCTCTTCGACGGTGGCGCCGGTAGACTGCCCCGGGTTGATATGAGTAACTGGCACTTTGGAACCTCCGTAAAAAGGTGTCATTCCCGCGTGGGAATAGTTTGGGAAATTTGGTTCAGTCCTGGTCTGTCAGGCACCGCTTCGAGCGTTTTGTTTTGGTCAGTCCATTTTGTCCTTCGGCTTTACAACTGCCGACCCTGGTGCTAGTATGCAACACCGTTGTTCAATATGCAATCCGGCGTTGCGCAACACCTATAGCCCGGATTCTCCACCGCGTTCGTAGAACGCCCCAGGGCCAGTGACATTATGCACTCTATGGCTGCTGATACGACAAACAGACCGGGTATGGCGCCCGGCGCCGTGCCGGGACTGGCCATTCTCGATGCCCGCCATGCCGTCGAGGAGCGGCACCTGCGCAACTGGTTGCAGGATGAGCACACTGGTGCCAGTGCGACCCGACCCTCCATTTGTGTCAGCCTGCCGATCTCCAGTGAAAGCAGGGGTATGAATCTGTTCAGGTTGAGCGAACTGCTGGCCGGGGACGCCTCCACGTCGGTTGTGCCCGTGCGGGTTTCGTGGCGTAACCGGGATTTCGAGGAAGCGCGGCGCACACGCCTGCGGCACCTGCTGTTTGGCGATCCGCGCACCCCAGGACAATTGCGAGCGCGGTGGATACTGTGGCGGGACAAGCGGCGGGGGCATTGCATAGCGGGAAAACCATCGACCATCGGGGAATTGCGCACGCGATTTGAACAGATGGGCATTGTCGATAACGGCGACAGGCCAACAGCTTTTGCCGAATTCGTGGTCCGTCAGGCCGGGGTCGCGCTGGATATTGCCGAGCGCGAACTGCGCGGCAGCCGCTACAAGGTGCCCAGGTTCGTGGCGGAAAACCTGCAGTCCAATCCGCGGTTTCGCGCGACGATCACCGCGCTGGCACAGCAGGGCGGAGCCACCGAAGAGGAGCTCAGGAAAGAAGCCCAAGAGTACATGGATGAGTTGATATCCCGGCCCACGCCATTTTTCATCGATATGAAAGCGGGGTTGGAGAGATTCATGCTCTCACAGGGGTATGACAGGGAATTGTCCGTCGATCCGCGGGAGGTCGAACGGTTTCGGCAAATCATCCGGGAAAAGCCCACACTGGTGCTATTCACCCATAAAACCTACCTCGACGGTCTTGCCGCCACGGATATCGCCTACCGCAATGACATGCCCCTGATCCACACCTTCGGCGGCATCAACATGGCCATGCCGGGCCTCAGCACCATGATGCGTGGGGCCGGCGGTATTTTCATTCGGCGCAGTTTTCGCGACAACCCTGTGTACAAGCTGGTATTGCGTCACTACATCAGTTACCTGCTGGAAAAGCGCTTTGCGATGACCTGGGCGTTTGAGGGTACACGGTCCCGCATCGGCAAGCTGATGCCGCCGCGCTTTGGGCTGCTGAAGTATGTTATCGATTCGGCGCACAGCAATGATGTCGCCGATCTGCATTTCCTGCCGGTTTCCACCAGCTTCGACCTCATTCGGGATGTAGAGGACTATGTGGCGGAACAGGCGGGGCTTTTAAAGAAGCCCGAGTCCCTCAGCTGGTTTCTCGGCTACCTGCGCTCACTGAAGGAGCCCAGGGGTACGATATACGTCAATTTCGGTGAGCCCGTCGTGGTCCCGCGGGCGCCCGACCCGGAAGACAATCTGGCACTGGCCAAGATAGCTTTTGAAGTCGCCGTGCGGGCCAACCGGGTCACGCCATTTACTCTCAACGCGCTGATGTGCCTGATACTGATGGGCGCTGCGCCCCGTGGCATGACCGCGTCGGAACTGTTGACGGGCGTTCTCTATTTCATGGACTGGGGCCGTCGGCGTGGCGTGCGCATGGCTGCCACTCTGGAGGGTGTGGCCGAGGCGGGCATAGACGGGCCGGTCGGCACCCTGTTGGACAGCGGCTTGTTTATCCGCTACGACCAGGGGTCCCAGACCGTATACGCCGTGGAGCCGGCGAAGCATCCGGTAGCGAGC
>CAYTDW010000438.1:0-3441 GCA_964436585.1 uncultured Halioglobus sp.
CCGCCCGCCGCCACCGGCGGCACACCGGCCAGCGGCGCCGACAGCGAGCCGTCCGTCGCAACAATGCGCAGCCTGCCCGGACGCTCGGTGGCCAGCAGCCGGCCGTCGGGCAGGAAGGCCATGCCCCACGGATTCTCCAGGCCGACAGCCACGGTCTCCAGCCGCAGTTCCAGCTTCTCGCTGCGCACGGAAACCGCCTCCTGTGCCTGCACGGCCGCCGTCATCCAGGCAGCCAACACCACAGCAACAAGACTGCGCCAACGGGAACCCAACACAATGAAATGATCGCTCATCGCTTTATCCTAACCTACCCGAATCAATACAACCACGGGCGCAACTGGCGCCGGCGCTGGTGAAACGCCTGGATGACGTCCCGGCGGGTCTGGGTCAGGGCTATGGCGTCGAGACCTTCCACCAGCATGCGCTTGGCGCCCGGCTCGATCTCAAACGGGTACACCTGGCCGCCGGCCTGCACCTGCTGGGCGGGCAGGTCGATCAACACCCGGTTTTGCGTCGGGCACCGGGCCACCCAAGCGGCGATCGCCGCTATCTGCGCTTCCCCCAGGACCAGTGGCAGGATGCCGTTGCGCAGGCAATTGCTGGCGAAGATGGCGCCGAATCCCGGCGCGATGACGGCGCGAATGCCGAATTCCCTGAGTGCCCATACCGCATGTTCCCGGGACGAGCCGCAGCCGAAATTGGGCCCCGACAGGAGGATGCTCGCGCCCTGGTAGCCGCTCTGATTGAGAATGAAATCCGGGTTCTCCTCGCGCCCGCCGGCGTCGAGGTAACGCCAGCCGGCAAACAGGCCCTCGCCGAGACCCTCCTTCGAAACCCGCTTCATCTCCCGTGAGGGGATGATGGCGTCGGTGTCGACGTTACTGCGCAACAGGGGTGCGGCCACCCCCTCGTGCCGGCTGAACTTTTCCATTATTTCTCCACAAACTCCCGGGGATCCGCAAGGCAGCCGCGCAATGCCGAGGCTGCCACCGTGGCAGGGCTCGCCAGGTGCGAGCGGGTCTCGGGCCCTTGCCGACTCTCGAAATTGCGATTGGTCGTGGTGACCACCCGCTGGCGATAGCCGAAGTGTTCACCGCCGGCGAAGAAGCACATGGAGCAGCCGGAGGCGCGCCACTCGAAGCCGGCATCGGTAAAGATGCGATCCAGGCCCTCCGCCTCGGCCTGGGCTTTCACCTGCATCGAGCCGGGCACGCAGATCGCGCGCAGGCCCGGCGCAATTTTGCGGCCCCGCAGGATGGCCGCCGCCTGGCGCAGGTCGGTGATACGGCTGTTGGTACAGGAGCCGATGAACGCCGCGTCGATGGGCGTGCCCGCCAGGGCCTGGCCCACTTCCACACCCATATAGGCCCGGGCCTGCTGCTGGCTGTCGCGGCCGGCGTCATCGGCACAGGGACCTGGCACCCGGGCGCTGATCCCCACCGCGTGCTCCGGGCTGGTACCCCAGGTCACCTGGGGCTCCAGTGCCGAGCAGTCGATGGCGAGTTCCCGGTCGAAGCGGGCCCCGGGCGCAGTCTGCAGGGTCTGCCAGTAACTCACCGCCTGGGTCCAGTGCGGGCCGACGGGCGCACAGGGACGCCCGCGCAGGAACTCGATGGTCTTGTCATCCGGGGCGATCAAACCGGTAAAAGCGGAAAATTCAACCGCCATGTTGCACAGGGTCATCCGCGCTTCCATGCCCAGTTCCGCCACCGCCTGGCCGCTGAATTCCACCGCGCAGCCGCGGGCACCGCCCGCGCCGTGGGTGGCGATCAGGTGCAGGATCATGTCCTTGGCGCTCACCCCGGGCGGCAGGCTGCCATCGAACCGCACCCGCATGGTCTGCGGGCGCGCCACCCGCAGGGTCTTGGTCACCAGCGCGTGTTCCGCCTCACTGGAGCCGATACCCCAGGCCAGCGCGCCCAGGGCGCCCTGGGTGCAGGTATGGCTGTCGGGGCAGACCAGGCTGATGCCCGGCTGCACGATGCCCTGCTCCGGTGAGACCACGTGGACGATGCCCTGGCGCGGGTCGTCCAGGTCGAACAGGGTAATGCCCGCAGCTCGGGTATGCTCGCGGGTGGCGATAATGAACTCCCGGCCGCTGGGCATGGTGGTCTCGTCGCTGCGATCCGGGTAGGTATCGACGATATGGTCCATGGTGCAGAACACCTGCTCCGGGCAGAATACCCGGCGCTGCTGCGCTTCCAGGCTGGCCAGGGCGATGGAGCCGGTGCGCTCATGCAGGAAAATCCGGTCGATGTAGATCAGGTCAGTGCCGTCGTCATAGCTCTCGACGAGATGTTCACTCCACAACTTCTCGAACAGGGTCAATCCCATTGTCGCTACATCCGCCTCTGCTGCCCTGCCGCCGCTGTTCCGCATTGCCGCCTCGAGGCATTTGTTATATAAATATACCATTATAACTTGGGAGTTAAAACGCGGACGTGGCGGATTCACCCGGACTGGGGCCAATAGCCCTGTGCACCCTGCTCGCCACTGATGGCGATGCGCTGGTCAGTGCCTACACCAGTTGGCTGCACCAGCAGGTAGCGGCGGCCGGGCCTCTCGATGCCGACACCGCGGCCGCCACCGGCTACCCGCAGTTGGCGGGCGCGCGCAGCTGGCTGTTGTGCAATCGCGTGGGCCGCCGCTGGCTGCAGGTGATCGAAGACCGCAGTGCGCTCAGCCGGGACAGCCTGCACAGCTACGGCTGGATGGCGCTGGAAGTTCTGGTGGCGGATGTCGACCGGCTCGCCGACAGCCTGCGAGATTCGCCGTTTGCACTGCTGCGGCCGGCTGCAGACCTGGACTTGAGCGACCGCATAAGGGCCTGCCAGGTGCGCGGCCCCGCCGGGGAAATTCTGTACCTCACCCAGATCAGGGGTGACGTACCGCCCTTTGAATTACCGGCATGTGAGGCGCCGGTAGACCACCTGTTCATACCGGTACTATCCTCCCCCTCCCGGGAGCGGAGCCTGGCGCAATACGGTCGCATTGCCGGCAGCGACGGCCTGAACTTCGACACGAAGATCACGGTGCTCAACCAGGCCCGCGGCTACGCGCTGGATCGGCGCCATCCGGTTGCGACCCTGCAACTGGCGGGCCGCTGCCTGCTGGAGATAGACCAGGTCGCGGACACGGCTGAACCGGCGCCGGGCGTGTACTCGGGCATGGCCTGCGTTGCCTTCGACTGCGCCAACCCGGCGCCAGCCGACGCCATCACACCCGCAAGCGGCCCCTTTGCCGGACGCCCCGTGAGCAGTCACAGGGGTTGCGCCGGGGAGCATTTCACGCTGCTATACCGTTAACCGCCATTCACTGGAGTTGGACATGGCCTATCGCACCATCCGGGGCAAGATTCTCTACACCAGCAAGAAGCCGGAGCGCCTGGACCAGGAGCGGGGCCGGGAGTATTTCAGCATCACCCGGCAGCCCGACGGCACC
>CAYTDW010000439.1:0-3440 GCA_964436585.1 uncultured Halioglobus sp.
ACCGCACGCACCAGGTAATCGGGAATCAGGTAGGGCGTCATCTGTTTGCTGACGTACGCTAGGTACATCATGGCGTCGCCGCCGCTGGTGGTGGAGACCACCGGATCCTCGATATCCTGAGGCAGATCCCCCCGCGCCTCGTTGACCTTTGCAATGACTTCCGACAACACGTCACTGCTGTTTTCACCGAGTCGCACATGGACCTCAATGTCTGACACGCTCGGATTGCTGCTGGATGTGATGTACTCGATGCCGCGGGCGCCGGCGATCTTGATTTGCAGCGGGGTGGTGACAAAACCCTGCACAGTGCGCGCACTGGCGCCCCGGTAGAGGGTTACCACGTGGATAACGCTGCGTTCCAGTTCCGGAAACTCGCGCACTTGCACTCGCGATAAAGCGGTGCCGCCGAGCAGTAGCAGCAGGCTGCTGACCACAATGGCCAGCACCGGACGTCGTATGAAGTGGTCGGTGAAGGCCATCAGTCGCCCAGTTTCACGCTCTCGTCGACGACGACGGGAGCGTCCCGGTACAATTTGTTCTGTCCGACTGTAACCACCCGTTCGCCGCTGACCAGGCCATCGAGAATGGCGACCTGACCATCCCGGGTAGCACCTGTTTTCACCACCCGTGGCTGGACCGTGGTTTGCCCTTTATCCTGCCGCAGCACATATACCGTATCGCCGTGCAGGGAGAAGGTGACAGCGGTCTCCGGTACGGTGACCACCTGTGTGGGTTGGTCCAGATCGATCACCAGACGGGCGAACATGCCCGGCAGAAGGCCCTCGCTATCGTTCAGTGATGCGCGCACGAGGATATTGCGTGTGCCGCCGTCCACCTTGGCATCCAGCGCGCTCAAGGTCGCGTTGAACACGCGGTCCGGAAAAGCTGCTGTGTGAACGGCAATTTTCAATCCCGGTCGCAGGCTGGGGACGTACCGGTCGGGAACAGAAAAGTCGACTTCCAGTTCGCTGAGGTCCTGCAGATTGGTAATGGGTGTGCCCGACTCAATGTAGTCACCGACCTTCACCCTGATGATTCCGGTGGTGCCGGCGAAAGGGGCCACGATCCGTTTGTTATCCAGTTGGGCGTCGGTCTCCGCCAATTGTGCGATAGCGCCATCCAGATCGGCCTTGGAACGGTCATACTGGCTCTGGGGTATGGATTTTTGCTTGAGCAGGCGGGCATCCCGTTCGTACAACTGGCGGGCCAGTTTCAGATTGGCCACCTGTTTGTTGCGGTTGGCCCGTTGCGAGCTGTCATTCAGGGTGAGGATGGGCTGCCCGGCCTCGACCTGCTCGCCGGACTTTACCGAGATGGCGATGATCTCGCCGCTGGTTTCGGCGCTCAGTTCCACGCCCCGCGCCGCGCGAATGGTACCGATGGTCTCCAGTTCCGACGTCCAGACTGTGGTCTGTGCGGTGGCCGCGGCGATGGTGACGGGCGGCGGGGTAAAATCCATCGTTTTCAGTACAGAAAACTTGTTGTACAGATAGCCCGAAATGCTGCCAAAGATGAGCAGGAGTAACAGGATGACGAACGCGTAAGCACGCAAAGCATGGCCCCTTCATTGCGTTTTGGGTAGCTGTGGTACAGCTATCAAACAACCAGCGGGGATTTTAGGTGGTTTGTGCCTGGCGCGCACCAATTGCGCGAAAATTGTGCCAAATGCACGCTTTGACCAGCCACTGCTCGATTAGCTTTTTCGGTCGGCCAAGCGGCACCTGCACCCACGGGGGCAACAACGGCGGTTTTATCCTGCCTGCTCGCCCGGTGCGGGCACCGCAGTTAATCCACACGGCGGCTTCAGGGGAATCTCATCCAGAAGAGGCGTAACCCCCTCGTCCAGGGCGGCCCGGCGAGACGGTGAGGGAATGGCGAACAATTTCTTGCCGCGATGCTTCTCCACCTCGTCGGTATCGATCATCCAGCCGCGTTGTTCGATCAGGTCGCGGCGCATCCTGCGGAAGGTGCTCATGAAGCGGTCTGACTTCACCGACACCTCATGCTCCAGGTTCTCCGCCAGGTAGAAGGGCCGGGTCTGCTCGACGATGGCGGTGTCCTCCCGCAACACCTTCTCCAGGCGTTTCAGGGAGCCTTTGTCAAACAGTTTCCAGCGGAAGAAGTTGCGCGCCTGTATGGCGAACGTCCTGGTGGTGTGTTCATCCACCGGGGTATTGGCGTCGAACATGACGATGTGCATCTTCGGGTTGGCCTCGATATGCATGCGCACCACGTGGCCCGCCAGGTAAAAGGTCGGGTGCACATAGGTCTTGACCTTGTCCTTGCGGATAAAGCGGCGCAGGCCGCCCTTGAGCTGCGGCGGGTACATCTCGTTGGTGGAGGTGGCCCAGCCGTCGTGGCGATCCAGCTTGATGATCTTGTTGCGCTGCGCCGTGTGCTTGTAGCCGAACATGGGGTGAACGAAGGAGGCATGGGCGATGTCGATGCCATTCTCCACCACCCGCCCGGCATCGGCCTTCCAGGTCCACTCGGCCTTTAACGTGCGCCAGCCGGACTGCCCGAACTCGGGAAATTCGGGAATGGGGAAACGCTCGGATTCCGGCGCATCGCCCAGGAACACCCAGATCATGCCGTAGCGCTCCTCGGTGGGGTAGCTGTCCACCCGCGCCTTGTCCGGAATCTTGCCCTCGTCGAGTTCCGAGGGTATCACCACGCAGCGACCCTCGCCGTTGTACTGCCAGCCGTGGTAGGGGCAGGTGACATTGCCGTCGGTCACCCAGCCCTGGCTGAGGGAGCCGCCGCGATGCAGGCAAGTGTCTGACAGGCAGTGGGGCTTGCCCGCCGCATCGCGGAACAACACGAACTGCTGCCCCAGCAACTTGACCCTGACCGGCTCCTTGCCGACCTTGTCGGCCCATTCGGCGACGTACCAGAGATTGATAAGCAATGAACTACCCTCGCGTGCGGTTCTGTTCCCGTGTCAGCAGGCATTATTCTTCCTCCCCCGGGGAATCATGCTGATAAAAATCAATTTTTTCGCGGACAGTCATGGCAGGATGTGCTCCTGAACCCGACCATCCCCCAGCGCAGGCCAGCACCATGTCCGTCCGAGCACTTTATCGCGCAGTCGCAATCCCGGGCTGCGCCGCGCCCTACGACCGGGCCAGCCTGAAAATCTACTACCCCGCCCGCCCCACCGGCAGTGACGAGGAGCGCAACAGCGGCGTGGTGCCCGCCGCCCGGGAGGGCGCGCCCTATCCCGTGGTCATCATGCTGCCCGGTATCAACGTGGGCCCGGAGAGCTACGGCTGGCTGGCCCGCCGGCTGGCGACCGCGGGCGTCATCACGGTCACCTATACCCTTGTGGCGGAGGAGATGCCGGGGTACATCAGCCTGACCCCGGGGCTGCGCATCGGCGCCCTGACGCCCGACCAGTACGGCCTGACACCCTCGGCCACGGCCATCACACCGGTACTGGC
>CAYTDW010000440.1:0-3440 GCA_964436585.1 uncultured Halioglobus sp.
CGGGAGTTTTTCAAAACCCTGGGGGCCACTTCCACCGATCACGGCCATCCCAGCGCACGCACCGCTGCGCTATCCATTGCGGAGTGCGAACGCCTCTACCAGGGCGCGGTGCGTGGGCAACTTTCGGCCGGGGAAGCTGATCTGTTTCGCGCGCAGATGCTCACGGAAATGGCGTTGATGAGCCTGGATGACGGGCTGGTAATGCAATTGCACCCGGGGGTCTACCGCAATCACAATCCCCAACTGTTCGCCGACTACGGCCGGGATAAGGGTGCGGATATTCCCCTGTCGGGCGAGTTCGTCAACAACCTCAAGCCCCTGCTCGACCGGGTGGGCAACGACCCACGCTTCAGCCTGATTTTGTTTACCCTGGATGAATCCACCTATGCGCGGGAACTGGCGCCGCTTGCCGGTCACTATCCGGCGTTGAAGCTCGGCCCTCCCTGGTGGTTCCATGACAGCCCCGAGGGCATGCTGCGGTACCGGCAACAGGTGACCGAGACCGCTGGGTTTTACAACACCGCGGGATTTAACGATGACACCCGGGCTTTTCTCTCGATACCTGCCCGCCACGACGTCGCGCGACGTATGGATTGTCGATTTCTGGCCAGCCTGGTGGCAGAGCATCGCCTTGAACTGGACGAAGCGCAGGCGTTGGCGGTTGACCTGGCCTACAACCTGGCGAAACGGGCGTACCGACTGTAAATGACAACGTATTGCGCAGGAATGAAACGGCTTCAACCGGACACGCTCTGCGGGGTTCACCCCGATGTGCAGCTGCCGCGCTATGACCGGAGCGCACTGAAACCCGGGATTGTGCACCTGGGGTTGGGGGCATTTCATCGGGCCCACCAGGCGGTGTTCACCGAGGACGCCATTGCCGCCAGTGGCGGCGACTGGGGAATTATCGGCGTCTCCATGCGCAGCGATACCGTGGCCAGGCAGCTGCGACCCCAGCAGAACCTGTACTCGTTAATGAGCCGGGATGCCAGCGAGCATACCTTGAGAGTAGTTGGCGTGCTATGCGAGGTGTTGGTGGCGCCGCAGCAACCGGAGCGCGTTGTCGCCGCCATTGCCAGCTCTGCCACGCGGGTGATTACCCTGACCATCACCGAGAAGGCGTACCAGGTGGCCGCCGACGGCTGCCGCCCGGACCGGGCGGCACCAGCGCTAGCCGGGGATACTCCGATCCCGGAGCTGCGCCAGTCCGCTATCGGTTTGTTGGCCCAGGGCTTGCAGCGGCGACAACGCGAACACGGTGCACCCCTCAGTATCATCAGCTGCGACAACCTGGCGGAAAACAGCGCCAGACTGAGGGCGGTGTTGCAGGATTACCTGGCCAATTGTCCCGATGTCCTGGCCTGGATGGACAGATCGGTGGCATTTCCCTGTTCTATGGTAGATCGTATCGTGCCGGCCATGAGTGAGGCTCAGCGAGTGAGGCAGGCGCGGTTGTTGGGGCTCAGGGATGAGGCTGCAGTGATCACCGAACCTTTCAGCCAGTGGATTATTGAGAACACGTTTGCCACCCCGATACCGGATTGGCAGGGTGTGGGTGTGCAGCTGGTGGACGATATTCGGCCCTATGAAGAGATCAAACTGCGGCTGCTCAACGCCAGCCACTCCGCTATTGCCTACAGTGGCCTGCTGGCAGGCAAGGACACCGTGGACCAGGTCATGGCGGACCCACTGTTGGGTGATTTTATCGGCCAGCTGATGGAGCGGGAACTGGCCGTAGTGCTGGAAGTTCCACCGTCGTTTGACCTGCAGCGCTACTGTGAGGCCCTGCTGGTGCGCTTTGCCAACCCATACCTGGGACATCGCTGTGATCAGATTGCCATGGATGGCAGTGAAAAAATCAGCCAGCGCTGGCTGCCCACCCTGCAGGCCAATCCGGCTTGCCCGCTATTGCTGAAGGCCCTGAGCTGCTGGGTTTACTTTGTCCTCAATACTGATTTTCCCATCTCCGACCCCCGTGCCGAGCAACTGCTTCTGTGGCGCAACAGTGCCGGACCGCAGCTCAAAACTGTGCAGGGCGTGCTCGCCTGCGCGCGGATAGAGCCCGCAGCTTGCCCTGATTTTGAGCCTCTGTGTGCGCGTATCGTCAGCAACCTGTCGCTACTGGCAGGGGGGGGCGTGGCTGCGTTGCTTGCTGATCTGCAGGAATATATTGCCTTTCCGGGAAGCCATGGCCACGAAGCGTAACAATCGTCTGTCGGTATCACTGCGGGCGCTTGCAGTGACATTGCTCATCCTGCTGGCCCTCTGCGGCTGCGGCGTGGACCAGACGACGCGACACTTGAAGCTGGCGCATTCCCTTGATATCAACCACCCCGTACACCAGGCCATACTGTACATGGCCGAGACGTTGGCCGAAATTTCCGGGGGGACGATGCAAATCGACATTTACCCCAGTGGCCAATTGGGGGCTGAACGCGAGCTGATCGAGTTGCTGCAAATTGGCAGTCTCGACATGACCAAGGTGTCAGCCAGCCCCCTGGAGGGTTTCTCGCCCGGCATGCAGGTTTTCAGTATCCCCTACGTCTTTCGCGATACGGCGCACTATTACCGGGTACTGGACTCTGAAATCGGCCAGGAGTTGTTGCTCTCGCTGGGGCAGGTGCGCTTGCGCGGGCTGACCTACTACGACGCCGGCAGCCGCAGTTTCTACATGACAAACAAGGCCGTTCGTATGCCGGCCGACCTGGCCGGGCAAAAAATTCGGGTACAGCAAAGCGCCACCTCGGTACACATGATAGAGACCCTCGGTGGTGCAGCGACTCCCATCGCCTGGGGTGAACTGTACACCGCCCTGCAGCAGGGGGTCGTCGATGGAGCGGAGAACAATCCGCCCAGCTTCTATCTCTCACGGCATTACGAAGCCGCCCGCTACTTCAGTCTCGATGAGCACACCTCGGTGCCGGATGTACTGATGATCGGCCAGCACAGTTGGGACAGTCTGGATGCCCGGCAGCGGGGCTGGCTGCAACAGGCGGCTGATGCGTCGGTGAAGATGCAGCGTGCTCTTTGGCAACAGGCGACGCACGATGCTCTGGCGGCTCTCACCGCTGCCGGGGTTGAAATAATAGAACCGGACAAGCGCGCGTTTCGGGAGGCGGTTAAACCCATGCACGCAAGCTATCAGGGCAGTGCCGTTGGCGAGTTGCTCGAGCGGATTGAGGCACAGGAGTGAGCCGGTCGGCGGCAAAGGCCTGTGACATGCTGCTAGGCGCACTGCTGGTGGCCCTGATGCTGACGCTGGTGCTGAGCGTGACCTGGCAGGTGGCATCCCGCTACCTGTTGTTGCAGCCCAGTTCCTGGACGGAAGAGCTGGCACGCTATGTGCTGATCTGGGTGGGCCTATTGGGGACAGCCTACGCCTACCGCACCCGCGCTCACATGGCGATCGATCAACTGGCGCACGCAATCCGCAATCCATG
>CAYTDW010000441.1:0-3440 GCA_964436585.1 uncultured Halioglobus sp.
CCAGGGCCATGCGCTCGGGCATCCTGTCCTTGTTCAGCAGGATATCCGGGTCGGGGAAGTGCTGCAGCAGGAGCTGGCGAAAGTCCTCCTTGGAATTCTCCACCACCCTGCCCTCGCGGAACGCCGCGCCGTCCCAGATGCGGGAAGAGTCCGGGGTGCCGACCTCGTCCATGTAGATCAGCTTGTCCTGGCCCTGCCGGTCGGTGACATAACCGAACTCGAACTTGGTATCCACGAATATCTGGTCGAGCCTGGCCAGCTCGCGACTGATCAGCTCGAAGCCCTCCCGCAGCAGCTTTTCATAGAGGTCCACGTCAGCGGGTTTACGGAAGTTGAAGGCGGCGTAGTTATTCTCAATGTCAGCGCGGGTGATATTGACATCATCCGCCGCGGGCACGCCGGGTATGCCGGTGAGGATGCCCTTCGTGGACGGGGTGATCAACAATTGCGGCAACTTCTGGTCGCGCTGCAGGCCATCAGGGATCCTGATCCCACAGAACTCGCGCTCACCTTTGGCGTAGGAGCGCCACATGGAACCGGTAATGTACTGGCGCGCGATGGCCTCGATCATCACCGGCCTGGCTTTCTGCACGATCCACACCAGCGGGTGTGGAATCTCAAGGATGTGGCTGTCTGCCAGCCCCTGTTCACGGAACAGGCGGAACCAGTGATTGGAAATCGCATTCAGCGCGGCACCCTTGCCGGGTACACCGCGCATGCCGCCCTCACCGTGCCAGATACAGTCAAAGGCGGAAATGCGGTCGCTGATCACCATGATCGCAAGGGGCGCATCCGCCGGTACGTCGTAGCGCCGTTGGGCCACCAGTCGGGCGCTGTCGGCGGCTGTCAGCCAGTACACCGAGCGCACCTTGCCGCTGTGCACGGGGGCACCGCTGCGAATGGGGAGATCATTGTTAACAGCTAATACCTTGTCGGCAAGGCCCATGGCGTCGCTTCCTGTTATTGAAACGGATATTCCGGGGCGGCGGGATAACGGCGAGTGCCTGCCCCCGCTGCCGTAAAGGCGCCAATCTTAACAAAGCCCGGGGCGGGCGGCATCATTGATTCAGGCGATTGAATCAGGACATTCCGGCCCGAAAAAGCATAAAATACCGAGCTGCCGCCCGCAGCTTCGGGCCAAACGAGGGACCTGCACGATGCAAGCTCAACAGACACCCTACCAGTTGCTCACAGAGGAGGGCATCCGTGAATTATGCAACGCCTTTTACGACATCATGGACACCCTGCCCGAGGCCGCCGGCGTGCGCAAGATGCACGCCCGGGACCTCGCGCCGATGAAGGAAAAACTGGCCGAATACCTTATCGGCTGGATGGGTGGTCCGCCGCTTTACGCAAACAAGTACGGTACAGTCTGCATGACCACGCCCCACGAGCCCTACCACATAGGCCCGGCGGAAAGGGACCAGTGGCTGCTGTGCATGGACCGCGCGCTGGAGCGCACCGGCGCCAGCGAGGAGCTGGTGGCGATGCTGAAGGTGCCGCTGCAGCGCATCGCCGATGCCGTGCGCAATCGGGAAGGACCCAGCGCCGCCGCCACTGACCCGAACATTATCGCCGCCGGCTGATTACGGAGCTGGAGATGGCTGTTTCCCCGCGTTGGCCCTGGCTGGCCATGGCCCTGCTCAGCCCCGCTGCGCTGGCACTGGACCCGCCGCCCGAACAGGTACTGGTGACCGCAACGCGGGTAGCCGAGGATGGCTTCAGGCTGCCGCTGGCCTGGTCCAGCATCAGCGCGGAAGACCTTGCCCTGATCGGCCACACCCACATCAACCAGGCCATGCAGCAGGTGGCCGGCGCCTGGGTCGCCCGCGGCAACGGCCAGGAGAGCCTGATCGCCCTGCGCTCCCCGGTGCTGACCGGGGCCGGCAGCTGCGGCGCTTTCCTGGTTGCAGGGGACGGCATCAGCCTGCGGGCACCCGGCTTTTGCAACGTCAACCAGCTGTTCGACGCCAACACCGAGCAGGCCGGGCGAATCGAGGTCATCAAGGGTCCGGCCACGGCGCTGTACGGCTCGAACGCCATGCACGGCCTGATCAATGTACTGAGCGCCGCGCCCAGCGCCGCGCTGGATGCGAACCTGGCCATCGAGGCCGGTCCCTATGACTACTATCGCGCCAGGCTGGCCTACGGCAATACCTGGGGCGACCACGGGCTGAGCGTGCGCGTCAACGGCACCACCGATGGTGGCTACCTCGACGACGCCGGTTACGACCAGCAGAAGGCGACCCTGCGCCACGACTACGACGGTGAACTGTGGCGCCTGAGCAGCGTGCTGGACTACACCAACCTCAACCAGGAGACGGCGGGCTACATCGAGGGCTACAAGGCCTACGAGGACCAGGGCATCCGGCGCAACAACCCCAATCCCGAGGCCTACCGGGACGCCAGTTCGCTGCGCTTCCACACCCGGGCCAGCCGGCAGCTGGACACGGCCAACACCCTGACCATCACCCCCTACCTGCGCGCCAACGAGATGGAATTCCTGCAGCATTTCGTGCCCTGGCAGCCGGTGGAGGAAAACAGCCAGGACAGCCTCGGCCTGCGCGCGGCGCTGAACACGGATCTCGAGGGCAGCAGCTGGGCCAATGGCCTGGAGGCCGAGTACACCGACGGTCGACTGAAGGAGTACCAGCAGCAGGATTTCTCCCCCAACCAGCCCGCCGGGGTCCACTATGACTACCAGGTGGGAGCCACCGCGGCAGCGGCATTCAGCCAGTGGCGGGGAACCTTCCAGGACTGGGAGCTGAGCGCGGGCCTGCGCCTGGAATACAGCTACTACGACTATGACAACAGGACCGGTGACGGCTCCGCCTGCGCGCCCACCGCCAGCGCCTGCCGTTTCTACCGGCCCGCGGACCGGGATGACGATTTCACCGACTGGAGCGCCAATATCGGCGCCAGCTATAGCCTCAGCGCCGACACGCTCACCTACCTGCGCCTGGCCAACGGTTTTCGCGCGCCCCAGACCGCGGAACTGTACCGCCTGCAGGGGGGCCAGGAGGAGGCAGACCTGGACTCCGAGGAACTGGACAATGTCGAGCTCGGGCTGCGCGGCAGCTGGCGGCAGCAACTAGAGTACGACCTGTCGGTCTACCTTATGCACAAGGACAATGTGATCTTCCAGGATGCCAACCGCTTCAACGTCAGCGGCGCACAAACGCGCCATTACGGCGCCGAACTGAGCCTTGACTACCGCCCCGGGGAGGCCTGGTATTTCCACCTCGACGGCAGCTGGGCGAGCCACACCTACGACAGTGAAATCAACCTGCTGGGCAGTTCCGGCAATCTCAACGGCAACACCATCGAGGGCGCTCCCGAAACGTTCGGCAGCGCCCGCGTCGGCTGGAACTTCCCGGCGCGCAAGGCCCGCGATGGCAGCCTGGAGCTGGAGTGGGTCTACCTGGATTCCTACTACCTCG
>CAYTDW010000442.1:0-3432 GCA_964436585.1 uncultured Halioglobus sp.
GCCCTGGCGCGATTCAGCGAGGCCTTCCTGCTGCTGCGGGCGGAGCAGGGAGGGCTGGCGGTCAGCTGGGTACCGCTGGTGCTGGTGGTCATGAACCTGGCGTATTCGCTCTCGGCCTATCCTGTCGGGCGGCTGGCGGACAGGATGAGCCATACCACCCTGCTGGCCATCGGCCTGCTTGTGCTCCTGGTCGCCGACCTCCTGCTCGCGGCCAGCAATCACTGGGCGATGGTGCTGCTCGGGGTCGCTGTCTGGGGCTTGCACCTGGGCATGACCCAGGGCCTGCTGGCGACCATGATTGCCCACACCGCCCCGGCGGACTTGCGCGGCACGGCTTTCGGCGCCTTCAACATGGTGTCCGGCCTGGCCCTGTTGATCGCCAGCGTCCTGGCCGGCCTGCTGTGGGACCAGCTGGGGGCAGCCGCGACTTTCCTGGCGGGGGCCGGTTTCAGCTGCGCCGCGCTATTGTGTCTACTCTGGCTGAAATAAATCGGTGATAATCCCGGCCCCGAGGGCTGCCACCGCGCAAGCAAAACAATAAGGAGGATACAAAAATGAACGGCCTGATGATGAACATACCATTGACCATCACCTCAATCCTGATGCATGCCGAAACCGTCAACGGTGACGTGGAGATTGTCTCGGTCACCGGCGACAACCCCCGCCATCGCTACAACTACCGCGCGGCTGCCCGCCGTACGCGCCAACTGGCTTCCGGCATTGCCGGCTGGGGCCTGGCTCAGGGCGATCGCATCGCTACCCTGGCGTGGAACGACTACCGCCATTTTGAGACCTATTACGCGGCGGCCTGCAGCGGCTACGTCTGTCACACCATCAACCCCAGGCTCTTCCCCGAGCAGGTCACCTACATCATCAACCACGCCGAGGACCAGTACGTGTTCCTGGACCCGGACTTCCTGCGCCTGGCAGAGGGTGTCGCCAGCGAATGCCCGGGAGTCAAAGCCTGGGTGGTATTGACCAGCGCGGACAAGATGCCGCAGACCAGCCTTCCCAACGCCATTTGCTACGAGACCTTCCTGGCAGCCGGCACCGATTCTTTCGAGTGGCCCGAGCTGGACGAGAACGCCGCCTGCGCGCTGTGTTACACCTCCGGCACCACAGGTAATCCGAAGGGAGTGCTGTACTCCCACCGCTCCACCATGCTGCATGCCTACGCCACCATGATGCCCGACGCCCTGGGTATATCCAGCCGTGACGTAATACTGCCGATCGTGCCGATGTTCCACGTCAACGCCTGGGGCACCCCCTACGCCTGCCCCATGGCCGGCGCCAAGCTGGTGTTCCCCGGCAGCAAGATGGGCGACGGTTCCACCCTGGCTGCGCTGATCAACGAGGAGGGCGTGACCATGTCCGCGGGAGTGCCCACCGTATGGCTCAATCTGCTGGCCCACCTCAAGGCGTCGGGCCAGCGGGTGGACACGCTGAAACGCATCATCGTCGGCGGCGCCGCCTGTCCCCTGTCGATCATGGAAGACTTTGACAGGTATGGGGTTGAAAGCCGGGTCGGTTGGGGCATGACCGAAATGAGTCCCCTGGGCAGCGTCAATGCCTGCACCGGCAACCGCGCAGCCTACAGCGACGAGCAGTTCAGCAAACTGCGCCTGAAAGCCGGCCGGCCGATCTTCGGCGTGGAGATGAAGATTGTCAGCGACAGCGGCGAGGAACAGCCCTGGGACGGCGTGGCCTTCGGCTCACTCATGGTGCGCGGCCCCTGGGTCTGTTCCAGCTATTTCAAGCTGGAGGCTTCCAGTGCCCACGCCGACGCGGGTTGGTTCGAAACCGGCGATGTCGCCACCATCGATCCCCAGGGTTTCATGGCCATCACCGACCGCACCAAGGACGTGATCAAATCCGGCGGCGAGTGGATTTCCTCCATCGAGGTGGAAAACGTGGCCACCGACCACCCCAAGGTCGCGGAAGCCGCGGTGATCGGCCATTTCCACCCGAAGTGGAGTGAGCGACCCCTTCTGATCGTCGTGCGCAACGCCGACGGCCAGGACCTCACCGCGCAGGAGATGCTGGCCTGGTTCGACGGCAAGATCGCGAAATGGTGGACGCCGGAGGCGGTGGAATTCGTCGACGAGCTGCCCCACACCGCCACCGGCAAGCTGCAGAAAGTGACCCTGCGGGAGATGTTCAAGGACTATTCGTTTCCGGGGTAGAGTCCTTGGCAATGCGAGTGACAAATTCGAAGGTTTTATACCATCCCGCCCCCGATTTATGTTGCTAACAGAGCAGTGGCTGCCTCATATCACCGCTCGGGACCGTCTGAGGCCATGGATGGCCGAAGCCGAGCCCCGCATGGATGCGGGTTTTGGCGTGTCCCGAGCGGTGATATGAGGCAACCGCTGCGGCAATGGAATAATTCGGAATAATTATTCGTAAAATAATTTAAAAATATTTACGAATAAGTATTGCCATGTCGCCAAAGCCTACCTAATATACTCATCTAACCCATCCCCGGGTGCGCCCCAGGCTGTCGCTATGCCCGCACACCACTACCGAGCCCGCACCCTGCCCCAGGTCGTTGTCGAGGCGGCGGCTGCCCACGGCCAGCGTATCGCTGTTACTGACGGCGAGGTGCGGCTGAGCTACGAGCAACTGGATGCCGCCAGGATCCGGACGGCCCGGGCTTTTATCGCCGCCGGCCTCGCGCACGGCGACCGCATCGCGATCTGGGCCCCGAATATCTACCAGTGGATCATTGCCGCCATCGGCGCCCAGAGCGTGGGTGGGGTGCTGGTGCCGCTGAATACCCGGCTCAAGGGGGGCGAGGCGGCTTACATCCTGCAGGCCAGCGGCGCGCGCCTGCTGTTCACCGTCGGCGAATTCCTTGGGGTGAAGTATCCCGAGCAGCTGCGGGGCTACGCCCTGCCGGCGCTGGAGCAGACGGTGCTGCTCGCGGGCGAGAGCGCCGGCACCAGGACCTGGGAGCACTTCCTCGCCGCCGGGGATGCGGTGCCGCCGAGTGCGGTGGAGCAGCGCGCCGCCGCCCTCACGCCCGACGACACCCTGGATATCCTGTTCACTTCCGGCACCACCGGCAAGCCCAAGGGCGTGGTCACCTGCCACGGCCAGAATATCCGCACCTTCGAGACCTGGAGTGCCACCGTCGGCCTGCGCTCGGACGATAACTACCTGATTATCAATCCGTTTTTTCATTCCTTCGGCTACAAGGCCGGTTGGCTGGCTACGATTATCCGGGGCGCCCACATGCTGCCGGTGCAGAGCTTCGATCTCGAAGAGGTGCTGGCGCGCATCCCCCGGGACCGCATCTCCATGATTCCGGGGCCGCCCACTATTTACCAGTCCCTGCTGGCGCACCCGCGCCGTGCCGACAACGACCTCTCCAGCCTGCGCCAGGCGGTGACCGGCCCGGCGCCGGTGCCGGTGGCGCTGGTGCAGCAGATG
>CAYTDW010000443.1:0-3431 GCA_964436585.1 uncultured Halioglobus sp.
TGCACCAGCCAGGGCGTACTCGATCTCGACAGCAAGGGCCCCAGCCCCGACCTGGGCAAGGTCGAGGTCTCGGCCTGGTTCAGCCATCCCCGGCGCAAAACCGCCAAAGACCGCATCCTGTTCGGCCACTGGGCGTCGATCGAGGGACAGACCGACCACCCCAACGCTATCGGCCTGGACACAGGTTGTGTCTGGGGCGGCGCGATGAGCCTGTATGAGCTGGAGACCGGTCGCTGGACCCGGTGCCAGTGCAAGGACGGCAGGAGCAAACGCAAGCTCTGCGAACAGTCCGCCGTGACGGCCAGCCCGGCCCCACACTGATGGAGATTTACCTGGTTGGCGGCGCCGTGCGCGACGCCCTGCTGGGGTACCCGAGCAGCGAGCGGGACTGGGTGGTAGTGGGCGCCAGAGCGCAGGACATGCTGGATAAAGGCTACCAGCAGGTCGGCAGGGACTTCCCCGTGTTCCTGCACCCGCAGACCAAGGACGAGTACGCCCTGGCGCGCACCGAGCGCAAGCAGGGCCATGGCTACACCGGCTTTGCGGTGCACTGCGACTCCGCGGTTACGCTGGAGCAGGACCTGTTGCGGCGGGACCTGACGATAAACGCCATGGCCCGCTCGGAGTCCGGCGCCATCATCGACCCCTATGGCGGCCAGCGCGACCTCGCGGCGAAAATCCTGCGCCATGTTTCCGCCGCGTTCGTGGAGGACCCCCTGCGGGTGCTGCGCACCGCCCGCTTTGCGGCGCGCTACGCCCATCTCGGGTTTACGGTGGCGACCGAGACCATCGAACTGATGGCACAAATCGTCCACCAGGATGAGCTGGCGCACCTGCCGGCGGAGCGGGTGTGGACCGAAATCGAGCGCGCCCTGGGGGAGCGCAACCCCGAGGTGTTCATCGAGGTGCTGCGAGACTGCGGAGCCCTGCAACGCCTGCTGCCCGAACTGGAGGCCCTGTTCGGCGTGCCCCAAACCGCCCAATACCACCCCGAGATCGATACCGGCATCCACACCCTGATGGCCCTGCAGCAGGCCGCCCGGCTCACACCTGCCACCGATGTGCGCTTCGCGGTGCTGATCCACGACCTGGGCAAGGGCGGCACGCCCCCCGCGGAATGGCCCCGCCATATCGCCCATGAGCAGCGCGGCCTCAAACTGGTGGACGCGGTCTGCAGGCGCCTGAAGTCGCCAACAGCGCACCGGGACCTGGCCCTCAAAGCCTGCGAGTACCACACCCACTGCCACCGCGCCCTGGAGCTGCGGGGCAAGACCCTGCTCAAGCTGCTCAATGCCACCGACGCCCTGCGGCGCCCGGACCGGTTCGAGGCCTTCCTGCTGGCCTGCGAGGCGGACGCCCGCGGCCGCAAGGGGCTGGAACAGCGGGATTATCCCCAGGCCGACTACCTGCGCCGCGCCCTGGAGATCGCCAGGGACGTGGGCGCCGCGCAGTTCACGCAGGCGGGCATGGAGGGCAGGGCGCTGGGCGCGGCGATCAGCGCGGAACGGGTGCGGCGCCTGGATGCCCTGCGCGCGAGCCAGGCTCAGCCCGGGAGATCCAGCGCCCCCGCCACTGAAAATCCACCCGCGCAATAGGCTGGGATGCCCGATCGTAGGACGCCCATAACTGGGCGTAAGTCCTGCCGGCCACCGGGTGCATCTGCGCTCCCGCCACTTCCGCCAGCGGGCACAGGACAAAGGCATTCTCCAGGATTTCCGGGCGCGGCAACTCGACCCCTTCCACCGTTCCGCTGAGCTGGCCATGGGTGAGGATGTCGATATCCAGCTGGCGGGGGCTGAAGCGGCTGGCATTGGCGGGGCGGCCATGTGCGTACTCGATCTGGCGCAGCTGGCTGTACAGCTGCCCGGGGCCGAGACCGGAGTCGATGCCTACCACGAGGTTGAGAAAGGGCTGGCCCGCAAAACCGATCGCCTGGCTGTCATACACGCCGGACAGCACCAGCTCACCGCACAGGTCAGCGAGGGCGTCGAGGCCCGAGGTGATGTGGCGCTCGCGCTCGATATTGCTGCCCACCCCCAGCCAGACCCGGGGCATCAGGGCCGCTCCCCGCGCTCGATGAGAACCCCGACATCCGCGGCCTCGGGCACAGCGCCGGGTTTGGCCAGGCGCAGGCGCATCCAGGGCACGCCGAACTCCTCCCTGACCAGGGCCGCAACCCGCTCCGCCAGGGTCTCGATCAGCTGGAACTCGCTGCCTTCTATAAATGCCAGCAGGCGTGCGCACAGGGCGGCGTAATCCAGCGCATCGCCGATCCGGTCACTGGCCGCGGCCCGGCGGTTGTCCGTCGCCAGTTCCAGGTCCAGCACCACGGTCTGGCGCACCCCGCGCTCCCAGTCGTAGACACCGATGACCGTGGCGGCGCGCAATTCCCGGATGTAAACGATGTCCATCAGCGCGCAGCCCCGGCTGAGAGCGGTGGCAGTTCTTCCATCGGCCAGCGCGGCCGCACCGGCGCAATCAGGTCGTCCACCTGCCCCGCCTGCAGGCGCTGTGCCCCGGCATAGGCGATCATGGCACCGTTGTCGGTGCAGAAGCGCGGCGCCGGGTAGAACACCCTGCCGCCCTCTTTGGCCAGGGCCTGGCCCAGCTGTTGCCGCAGGCTGAGGTTGGCACTCACGCCGCCGGCAATCACCAGGGTCTTCAGGTGTTCCTGGCGCAGGGCGCGGCGACACTTGATGACCAGGGTGGCCACCACCGCCTCCTCGAAGGCCAGGGCGATGTCGCACTTGTCCTGCTCGCTCAATTCCCCCTGCCGGCGGCACTCCGCCACGGTGGTGAGGGTGTGGGTCTTGAGACCGCTGAAACTGAAATCGAGCCCCGGGCGATTGACCATAGGGCGGGGAAAGCTGAAACGCCCGGGGCGACCGCGCTGCGCCAGGCGGGCGACATGGGGCCCGCCCGGGTAGGGCAGGCCGAGCATCTTGGCGGTCTTGTCAAAGGCCTCGCCGGCGGCGTCGTCCAGGGACTCCCCCAGGATCCGGTACTCGCCGATGGCGTCCACCCGCACCAGCTGGGTGTGGCCCCCGGACACCAGCAGGGCCACGAACGGGAACTCGGGGTGATCCTCCTCCAGCATGGGTGCCAGCAAATGGCCCTCCATGTGGTGCACCCCCAGTGCCGGCACGCCCCAGCCCCAGGCGAGGGCCCGGGCCAGGGTAGCCCCGACCATGAGGGCCCCGACCAGGCCGGGGCCGGCGGTGTAAGCTACCCCGTCGATGTCCCCGGGCAGGCAGCCGGCCCGGGCCAGCACCTCCTCCACCAGGGGCAGGGTCTTGCGAATATGGTCGCGGGAGGCCAATTCCGGCACCACCCCGCCGTACTCCACGTGGATATCGACCTGGCTGAACAGGGCATCGGCCAGCAGGCCGCGCCCGGTATCGTAGAGCGCGACCCCGGTTTCGTCGCAGGAG
>CAYTDW010000444.1:0-3431 GCA_964436585.1 uncultured Halioglobus sp.
GCAGAATATTGTCGGGGTGCTCGATGGGATTGTGGGTTCCAGGAGTGTAACGACCCTGCTTATGCGGGCTGCGATCGACGGTGTAGTCGATGAAGTCGGTTCGGATTCCGCAGTAGTTCAATAGTGTGTTGCCTTTACCGGGTGCGCCGTAACCGGCGACAGTTTTTCCCGCCGCCCTGGCTTCAATCAGAAACGCCAGCAGCCTGCGTTTGGTCTGGGATACTCGCTGGTCGAAGCCAGTGTAGGTCTCCAGCCGGTCAACGCCGAGGGCTGATTCCTTCCGTCGCAGCTCACACAAACGTTCGCTCGCGGGCCGAGCACCGGTCTCAGCATGTTGTGCGTAGATTCTCAGGGAGCCGCCGTGTGTGGCTAGTTCCTCGACATCAAACAGCGAGAGCCCGTGACCTGCAAATGCCGTTTCTACCACGAGGAGCGAGAGATAAGAGAAATGCTCGTGATAGATCGTGTCGAACTGGTTCAGCTGCATTAATTGGAGCAGATGCGGGAACTCCATGGTAATAACCCCGTCGGGTTTCAGAAGTGTCTTTATGCCCGCAATAAAATCGTTCATCTGCGGAACATGCGCCAGCACGTTATTGCCCACAAGCAGGTCCGGCTTGCCGTGAACACTTGCAATCTGGTCGGCCACCGTGTCACCGAAGAAGCGAACCTCGGTTGGTATGCCGCGATCAATAGCGACCCTGGCAACATTGGCCGCAGGCTCTATGCCGAGACAGGGTACGCCTCGGTCGACAAAATGCTGGAGTAAGTAGCCGTCATTGCTGGCGATTTCCATCACCAGCGAATCGGGTCCCAGGCCGAAGCGATCAAGCATCGCATCGCAGTAGCGTTGCGCATGCCTGATCCAGCTCTCCGAATAGGAAGAAAAATAGGCGTATTCTCTGAAAATGTCTTCCGGGGTGACATACTCTTTTAACTGTACAAGAAAGCAACTTTCGCAGATCTGTGCGTGCAGCGGATAAAATATCTCCGGCAGGTCGAGCTGGTTGGCCTCGATGTAAGACTCGCACAAGGGGGACATGCCGAGGTCTACAAACGTGCGGTGTAAGGGAGTACCGCAAAGGCGGCAGGGCGTATCTTTCACGTTTACTCCAGCGACGAAGTCGCAACGATGGAGAATCTGCACGTGCTGACGTATTTCAGAGTGTCCTCCAGGGCCGCCACGGAGTACTTGTCATGACCAGTGCCGGCATACACGCTCGCGCGGCATGTGCCGAAGACCACCGATGTTCTGCGCACACCAGTGACAGGCCTGATTCCACACTTGGTTAGTCTATACTCTTTTGCCGCCAGCCGTCTCTTGGTCGGAATAAACTGTGAAAGTTATCACAACCCTGATTTTCGTATCTCCCGGGCACGCGCTGCGGGTAGCTTTGAAATAGTTTGAAGGGTGGTACCGGAGGCCGGACTCGAACCGGCACGCTTTTAAGGGCGGGGGATTTTGAATCCCCTGTGTCTACCAATTCCACCACACCGGCATAGAGGCTGGAAGCGGGAAACCCCGCCCCTGGAGAGCGCGGCAGTATAGCAACAGACAGTCAAAGTTCAATACCCGGTGCGCACCTCGATAAAAGCCCCCGATAAGATCCCGGGTCGGCCTCGCCCTTAAGTTTTCCTTAACCCCCGGGCGGTTTGCCTGTACACTGCGCGCCGCCCCGTTCGGGGCCCTTCGGGGCCCTTCGGGGCCCTAAACCCACTGTTCGCCCCCTGTCGGGACACGCGATCTGAGTATCTTAAGGAGAAAAGAGCATGGCCATGAAACTGGTTAAGAAAACAGACGAATACAGCATCTACCTGCGCGGCGACAAGCGCTACGCGGTGGAAGATGCCCGCAAGAAGCCGGTCAATGGCGCAGAGAAGGTGCGTATCCTGACGGCAGAGTCACTGGTCAAGGTAGCCGCTCCCGCGAAGAAGGAAGAGCCCGTAGCGGAAGCCGCCGAGGCTGAGGCGCCCGCCGCCGACGAGCCCGCCGCGGAATAAGCGCCGCAGGCAGACTTGCGCGCCCAGCAAGCCGGCCCTGGGCCGGCTCTACCCCGAACCCCATGCAACGCACCGATTTCAGCTACCTGCTGCCACCGGAGCTGATCGCCCAGCACCCCCTGCCCGAGCGCGGCGCCAGCCGCCTGCTGCGCCTGGACGGCACCAGCGGCGACATCAGTCACCACGGCTTTGGCGAGTTGCCCGATTTCCTCCATCCCGACGACCTGCTGGTGTTCAACAACACCCGGGTGATCCCGGCGCGGCTATGGGGGCGCAAGGCTTCGGGTGGCAGGGTGGAGATACTCATCGAGCGGCTGGCAGGTATGCATACGGCGCTGGCCCATATCCGCGCCAGCAAATCCCCGCGAGCCGGGACCACTATCGAGCTCAGCGCGGCGGCGGGTGAGGCACCGGGGCGCCATCGCCTCACGGTCACTGGCCGGGACGGTGAGCTGTTTCGTATTTCCTCGGAGGGCGGCCCCAGCCTGGCCGCCATCCTTGCCGCTATCGGCCATATGCCCCTGCCGCCCTATATCCAGCGGGCGGACGAACGGGCGGACCAGGAGCGCTACCAGACGGTCTACGCCGAGCGCGAGGGCGCCGTGGCTGCCCCCACCGCGGGCCTGCATTTCAGCGAGGCCATGTTGCGCCAGCTGGATGCGCGCGGCATTCGCCGGGCGACGGTTACCCTGCACGTGGGGGCCGGCACCTTCCAGCCGGTGCGGGCACAGCGCATCGAGGACCACGTGATGCACGCCGAGTACCTGGAGGTCGACGCGGCCCTGTGCGCCGCGGTGCGCGCAACCCGCGCCCGGGGCGGCCGGGTGGTGGCGGTGGGCACCACCGCCGTGCGCTCGCTGGAAGCTGCGAGTGTGGCGCCCGGTGAGATCAGCCCCTTCCGCGGCGATACCGACATCTTCATCTACCCCGGCTACCGCTTTCGCAACGTGGACGCCATGCTGACCAATTTCCACCTGCCCGAATCCACCCTGCTGATGCTGGTGAGCGCCTTCGCGAGCCGGGCGCACATCATGGCGGCCTACGCTGCGGCCATCGCCAACCGCTACCGCTTTTTCAGCTACGGCGATGCCATGTTCATAACCGCCAACCCAGTCGCGCAGGCATCCCCATGAGGCAGCCCTGTCGCATGCAGTTCGAACGCCTCGGCAGCGACGGCCAGGCACGGCGCGGGCGCCTGCTGTTTCCACGTGGAACGGTGGAGACCCCGGCCTTCATGCCGGTGGGCACCTACGGCACGGTTAAGGGCATGCTGCCGCGGGATATCCGCGCGATCGGCGCCGAGATCATCCTGGGCAATACCTTCCACCTGTGGCTGCGGCCGGGCACCGACGTGATCGAGGCCCACGGCGGCCTGCACGACTTCATGGGCTGGGACGGCCCGATACTCACGGACTCCGGCGGCTTCCAGG
>CAYTDW010000445.1:0-3416 GCA_964436585.1 uncultured Halioglobus sp.
GAACCAGTCGCGACAGGTAACGCGGTAGCAGCACCAGTTGTGGAAGTACTCGTGGGCGACGATCGCCGCCACCGTCTGGAAGCTGCGGACGGTGGACGTCTCGGGGCTGCACAGGACACAGGAGCTGTTGAATATATTGAGTCTCTTGTTCTCCATCGACCCCATATTGAAGTCATCGACGGCGACAATATTGAAGATGTCGAGGTCGTACTCGCGACCGTACACCTCCTCGTCCCAGCGCATGGCGCGCTTGAGTGAACGCATGGCGTGCTCACACTTGCCGAGGTCCTTTGCTTCGACGTAGATGCGCAGGCAGACGTCGCGGCCGCCACAGCTGCGGAAGCTGTCCTCGACAAACCGCAGGTCGCCCGCCACCAGCGCAAACAGGTAGGCCGGCTTGGGAAAGGGGTCCTGCCAGCGGACCCGGTGCCGGCCCGCGGGCAGGTCCTCGGTTACCACAAGGTTACCGTTGCTCAGCAGTACCGGGTAGCGCGCCTTGTCCGCGTCGATGCCTACGCTGAACACCGCCATCACATCGGGTCGGTCGGGGTAGTAGGTCATCTTGCGAAAGCCATGGGCCTCGCACTGGGTGCAGAACATCGCCTGGGACTTGTACAGCCCGTCCAGCGCGGTGTTGTCCTGGGGATAGATCCGGGTGCGGCACTCCAACTCGAAACTCGCCGGCACCAGGGCGATTTCCAGCCGCTCCGCGGTGACCGTGAAGTGCCCGGCGCTCACGTCCTGCCCGTCCAGGCGCAGGCCCAGCAGCTCGAGTCCCACGCCGTCCAAGCGCAGGGGGGTCGCCGCGTCGACGCCCGCGTTGCGCCGCAGTTTCAGGCGCGAGGTGACCAGCGCATGGTCCTCCCACAGCTCGAAGTGCAGGTCGGTGTGGGTCACCAGGTAGGCCGGTGGCCGGTAATCCTTGAGGTAGATGGCAGCTGGCTTGGCGTCTCGCATTGCGGGTCCCGGTAGGTGGTGAAACTCAGTCCCTGCTCAGGGACAACTCGTAGCCGCCGTACTTGCGCATATTGATAACGCCGGCATCGAAGATCAGGTACTGGCCCTTGATGCCCAGCAGGGTACCACCGGCGGCGGGGCTCTTGTCGAGGTTGAAGGAAGTGACCCTGGCCGGGTATTCCAGCACCGGGTAGCTGATCAGGGTTTGCTGCTGTGCCTCCAGTACGCTGATCGCCTGCAGGCCGAACTGCCGCTGCAGGGCGGCAATCTCGGCCGCGCAGGTCGCGAGCAGCTGCAGCCGTGCCTGCTCCAGGTCACAGGGCTGTGCATCCCCCCGCAGCATGGCCTGCCAGTTGGTCTTGTCGGCCATATGGCGCTTGAACACCATCTCGACCATGCCGGAGTGCATGCGGGTATCCACCCGGAAAATGGGCAGGGCCTGGGTGGCGCCCTGGTCCATCCAGCGCGTGGGCACCTGGCTGCCCCGGGTGATACCCACCTTCAGGCCCGAGGTATTCGCGAGGTAAACGATATGGTCGATCATGCAGTGCTGCTCGCCCCACTCGGGCTCGCGGCAGGTGCCCGCCGCGTAGTGACATTTCTCCGGGCTGACGATGCAGCTGTCGCACTGGGCCAGGCGTTTGAAGCAGGGATAGCAATAGCCCTGGTTGAAACTCTTTGCGGTACTGCGGCCGCAGTGGATGCAGTTGATCGAACCGCTGAATTCCAGCCTGAGCTTCTGGCCCAGGTACTGGTTGAGTTGTACCTGCTCGTCCCCCAGCAGCGCTGTATACTGCACCTGTTCGGCCAGCCGGGTTTTCATCTTCCGTACCGGGCCCCTGGCCAAAAGCTCAGTCACGCCTGCCTCCTATTCCTGCCATTTCAGGGCAGTCTCGTCCGCATCATCGCAGCTGCCGCCGGCCTTATGGCCCCTGTCGATAAAGCCGACCTGTTGGTCTGGGGGCAAATGCAGTTTGCCCCAGGCGATCAATGCCTGCAGGGCTTCGCCGCGCTGCGCCGGTGTCAGTGCCCTGCCATCCGGCCATTTGCCGATTTCGACGGCGCGCAGGAGACCGCGGTAGATGTCGGGGGTCATGCTGCTGACAAGTTGCAAGTAGTCCATGTCAGACCCCGGCCTGGATCGCCTGCACCTGGTCCACAAAATGCCAGGGCGCCAGGAGCGGTTCGAGGTTCCCTGCCGCAACCGGCGCGCCGAACAGGTGACCCTGTACCACCTGGACACCGTTGCGTATGAGGAAGCGGCACTGTGCCTCGGTTTCCACCCCTTCGGCCACCACGCCAAGGCCCAGGCTCCGCGCCAGGGCGATGATGGCAATCACCAGCCGCGCGTTCTGCTCGTTGCGGTCGCAGTCGAGGGTAAAGCTGCGGTCGATCTTCAACTCGTCGATCGCATGTCGGCTGAGGTAGCCCAGGGGCGAGCAGCCGGTGCCGAAATTGTCCACGGACAGGTGAATACCCATCGCCTTCAGCTCTTTCAGGCTTTCAAACGTGTGCCTGTCCTCGTCCGTCAGGATCGCCTCGGTGAGCCCCAACTCCAGCCGCGCCGGCGCCCAAGCGAAGCGCTGCAGCAGATCGCGGGTGTCGGCACAAAAGGTCGGGGTGAACTGAAAGGCCGAGATGTTGACCGCGACCCTGGGCAGCACCAGCCCCGCCCGGTCAAACGCCTGCAGTTGGCGGCAGGTCTCGGCCAGCACCCACTGCCCCAGCTCCCCTATCACCCCGATCTCCTCGGCCAGGGGGATAAACTGGAAGGGAGGAATCATGCCATGCTCGGGGTGCTCCCAGCGCAGCAAGGCTTCGGCGCCCGCCACTGCCCCGGTGACGGTATTCACCTGGGGCTGGTAATGCAGCGCCAGCTCGTTGCGCTCCACCGCCCGGCGCAGGTCCGCCTCCAACCCGAGCCGACCCACACCGGTAGCGTCCATGTGCTCGCTGTAGAACAGGACCTTGTCCCTGGTCGATGCCTTGGCATGGTGCATGGCGATACCGCCGGCCCGCAGCAGCGAATGGGCATCAGCACCGTCGCGGGGGGCAATGGCTACGCCGATGCTGGGGCTCACCACCAGCTCGTGGCCGTCTATATCCATCGGCTTTTGCAACACTTCCAGCAATCGCTGCGCCACCGCGCCCGCCGAATGCACCTGGTCGATCTGGTTGAGCACCACGGTGAATTCATCGCCGCCGAGACGGGAAACGTCGATGTTCCTGTGCTGCTGATCGTCTACCTGGTGTCCCACCGGATCGCTGCCGCGCACACTGTCGGCAAGGCGTTTGCCGACTTCAAGCAATACCCGGTCGCCATTGCCATAGCCCAGTGAATCGTTGATGCGCTTGAAATTATCGAGGTTCAGGAACAGCAGGGCCAGGGTCTGGCCGTTGCGCTGGTTGAGCCCAAGCAAAAGGTCGAGTTGTTCGGTGAACAGGTGCCGGTTGGGCAG
>CAYTDW010000446.1:0-3413 GCA_964436585.1 uncultured Halioglobus sp.
GCAGAGGATCAACTGGAAGAGCTATTCTGATGTGAAATGGGTGGGTGTCCTGTGTCAAATGCTAATGTGAAATGGGTGGGTGTCCTGTGTTACTCGAACGGCCCGCAAGCACTGAAAAATAAATGCGTCCCGATATTTCCCGTCCGATATTTCCGGCTGTACCCCTATGTGTGCTCAAAGTAATCCATGGCGCCCAAAAGTATAGTCAAAACGCCCAAAATAATTAAGGTACGGTCTATTCTACTCTTGGCGGCGTTATTGGATGAGCTATGTGCAGCTGAAACGGACGCGCTTCTGTTGTGATATCGTAAATAGAGACCTACCGCTAGAAGGATTAGGCCTAGTATCACTCGATACATTATCTCGCCCTCAATTGCTTGATAGCATCTTTTACGCGCCCGGCCATCATAACACTCATCGCAATACTTGCAGCTATAACCATTAATTCATGAGTGCCATAGTCTCCAATTGGTTTCGATGTCGACGCCAAGTAGAGGAAGCAGATTAAAGAATATGGGGACGCATTTATTTTTTCACATTTCCCTAAATCACCGAACGGCCCGCAAGCACTGAAAAATAAATCCGTCCCGATATTTCCCCGATATTTCCCCTGAGCTTCTGGCCCAGGGCATCGTAGGTAGAGGTATACATCCCATGGTCCGGGTCGTTCTGGGTCAGCATCCGCCCCGGCGGTCATGGATGTAGCCGACACTGTTCTGCTTCGGCGTGCCTACCGCGTTGGTGACCTGGATGCGGTTACCGGCCGGGTCATAGCTCAGGGCCATATTTCCGGTTCAGTCCCGCCCCCGCCTGCCAGACGCAGCTTGGCGGCCCTCCCCAGCTTCTTGATGGCGGCCTCGCGCTGCTGGGCGGCGCTGCGGTCGGGGGAGGCGGCCGACCACATCAGCGTGACCGGCCGGCGGCCGCTGGTGTACCTGGGCCCGCCGGGCAGCTGGCCGTTGTGCTGCTGCAGGCGTCTCTCCAGATCCCGCGCCACCCCGGTGTACAGGCTGCCATCGGCGCACTGCACTATATAGACCGACCATTCAACCACCACGGCAGGGACCCGGCCGGCGCGGCATCAGCCCCGGCACCAGCGGTGGTAGCGCTCCACCCAGCCCAGCAGTCGCTCGGGCTTGCGGGCCTTGCGCCACTCGCTGGCCAGGAAGCGGTTGCTCTCCCCCAGGGTGGGGTAGACATGGATCGTCGCCAGGATTTTGCCGAGACCGAGGCCGTGTTTCATCGCCAGCACGAACTCCGCCAGCAGTTCGGCGGCGTGATAGCCGACGATGGTGGCGCCGAGTATGCGGTCACTGCCCGGGGCGGTCAGCACCTTGATGAAGCCGTGCGCCTCCCCGTCCGCGATGGCGCGGTCGAGGTCATCGATCCCGTAGCGGGTGACGTCAACGGGAATGCCGCGCGCCAGCGCCTCCTGCTCATTGAGTCCCACCCGGGCCACTTCCGGATCGGTGAAAGTCGCCCAGGGCACGATCGAATAGTCGACCTTGAACTTGCGAAAGCGGCCGAACAGGGCGTTGACCGCGGCGTACCAGGCCTGGTGGCTGGCCATATGCGTGAACAGGTAGGGTCCGGCCACGTCTCCGCAGGCGAAAATCGTCGGCACCCGGGTGCGCAGGTATTCGTCCACCACCACGGTGCCGGCGGCCGTGAGGGGAATGCCCAGCGCATCCAGGCCCAGGTCCTCCACGTTGGCGTGGCGGCCTACCGCCAGCAATACCCGGTCAAACACCAGCTCCCGCTCCCCGGCGGGTGTCCTGAAGCTGGCGCACTGGGCGGCGCCGTCCCGCCTGAAAGCCAGTGGCTCGCAAGCGGTATGCACGGTCATCCCCTGGTCTTGCAGGGTTTTCAGCAGCAGGGCCGATACCTCCGGGTCCTCCCGCGGCAAGACACGGGCCGCATGCGTGACCAGTGTCACCCGGGAGCCGAGCCGGGCAAAGGCCTGCGCGAGTTCGCAGCCGATGGGGCCCGCACCGATGACCAGCAGCTGCGCCGGCGCCTCCCGCAGCTCCCACACTGTATCCGAGGTCAAATAATCAAGCCCTGCAAGGCCCGGAATGTCCGGCACCCGCGGCCGGGCACCGCTGGCGATAATAATGTTGCGGGTGGACAGGACCCGGCCGTCGACCTGCACTTCCCAGGGCGACAGGATGCGGGCATCGCCCTGCAGGCAGTCCACCCCCAGTGAGGTAAAGCGCGCAACCGAATCATGCGGCTCGATGGTTTTCACCACCGCCTGCACCCGCTCCATCACCCGGCGGAAATTCACCTGCACCGCCATCGGCTCCAGCCCGAACTCCGCCGCCCGCCGCGCGTAGTCGGCAATGCGGGCCGAGCGGATAAGCGCCTTGCTGGGGACGCAGCCGGTATTCAGGCAGTCGCCGCCCATTTTGTGGCGCTCCACCAGGGTCACCTTCGCCTTGACCGTCGCTGCGATCAGCGCCGCCACCAGCCCGGCGGAGCCCGCGCCGATGACAATCACATTGGCGTCAAAGCGGCGCGGCCGCCGGTAGGGCGCCAGTACCCGGCGCGCCTCTACATAGCCCAGCAGCCACCTTGCCAGCAGGGGAAAGACGGCCAGCAGCACAAACGACAGCAACAGGGCCGGCGAGATAATTCCAGCGGCCGAGTCCAGCTCTCCCAGCCGGGTGCCCGCGTTCACGTAGGCCGCAGTCGCCGGGAACATGCCGAGTTGTGACACCCAGTAATAGCGCCAGGTGCGTATTGGCAGCAGGCCCATCAGCAGGTTGATGACAAAGAAAGGGAAAATGGGTACCAGGCGCAGGGAAAACAGGTAAAAGGCGCCGTCTTTTGCAAAGCCGGCATTGAAAGCCCGCAACTGCCGACCGAACTTGCCCTGCACCCAGTCGCGCAGCAGCAGACGCGAAACCAGGAAGGCCAGGGTCGCGCCGATGCTGCTGGCAAAGGATACCAGCAGCAGCGCGTACCAGAAGCCGAACAGCGCGCCACCTGCGAGGGTCATGACCGCGGCGCCAGGTACCGACAGGGCCGTGACCGCGACATAGATAACAAAATAGAGCAGGCCCGCCAGCACCGGGTTGTCGCTGTACCAGGCCCGCAGCTCCCCCAGCCGTTGCTTGAGCGTGTCAAACTGCAGAAAACTGCCCAGGTCGAGGTAATACCAGACGGCGATGGCTGCGGCGATAAGGGCAAGTACGGCTATTTTCTTCAAGGGCACGGACGTTCCACCTGTTCTTGTTATGGCACTTTTGAGGTTATGGGCAGACTACTCTTCCATTTGTGACAAGACTACGCTCGAGTGGTTCGATTGGGTCAATGGTCGTTTTCCAAACCGGCGCGAGCGAGCAGGTACCAGCCCGGACACGCCGTAAATACGTCCATGTAGGCTCGCTGCAGCCATCCATGGCTGCAGA
>CAYTDW010000447.1:0-3411 GCA_964436585.1 uncultured Halioglobus sp.
CAGCGGCCGAGCGGGCTCTGGGCATCGGTGACGCAGATGGCGGCGTGACCGAAGTGCTTCAGTGACGCCGCCTGGGTGAAGGTACCCTCGGGGCCGAGGTAGGCCACCTGCAGGGGGCGCTCCAGCGCCAGGCAGGCGGACATGATCTCGCGAAACACGTGGGCTACGCTCTCCCCCGCCAGCGGGCCCGGGTCGCGCTCGATGATGCGTCGCAATACCTGGGCCTCGCGCTCCGGCCGGTAGTAAACCACCTCGGCCTGCGCTTCGCCCCGCACCCGGGCGGCCTCGGCATCCTCCAGCTTGATCGCTGCCACCCGCTGGGCGCACTGCGCCCGGCGCGCGATCAGCGCCTGGATTTCCCGGTCTATGGCGTCGATGTCCGCCCTGACCTGGTTCAGGTCCCTGCTATCTGTCATCGTCGAACTGTCACCCTCGAAAAACATCCGCCTCGTTGCGGTCAGGCCTTGCGTTGCTCGAAGTCGCGCATAAAGGCGATCAGGGCATCGACCGCCGCTTCGCTGACCGCGTTGTACAGGCTCGCGCGCATGCCGCCCACCGAGCGATGACCTTTGAGATTCAACAGGCCTGCGGCCTCGGATTCCTGCAGGAACAGCTTGTCCAGGCCGGGATCCGCCAGGGTGAAGGGCACGTTCATCAGGGAGCGGCTGGGCAGCTCCACCGGATTGGCGTAAAAGGCGCTGCTGTCGATGGCGCTGTAGAGTTTTTCCGCCTTGCGCCGGTTGATGACCTCCATCGCCGCCAGGCCGCCGAGCCCCTGCAGCCAGCCGAACACCAGGTCCGCCAGGTAAATGGCGAAGGTGGGCGGCGTGTTGTACATGGATTCGTTATCCGCGGCGACCTTCCAGTCCAGCATGGTGGGGCAGTGGGCGCTGGCACGGCCGAGCAGGTCGCGCCGCACGATCAGCAGGGTCAGGCCGGCGGGGCCGATGTTTTTCTGGGCGCCGGCATAAATGGCGCCGAATGCCGACACATCGATGGGCCGGGACAGGAGGGTGGAGGACATATCCGCCACCAGCGGCACGGCCACCTGCGGTGTCCAGAAATACTCCACCCCGCCGATCGTCTCGTTGGGGGTGTAATGCAGGTAGGCGGCGTCGGCCCCCAATTGCCAGCTGTCCTGCGCCGGGATAGTGGAAAAATTCGTGTTCTCGGAGGAGGCGACCACGTTCACCCTGCCGAAACGCCTGCCTTCGGCGATGGCTTTCTTCGACCACTCCCCGGTGTTGACGTAATCGGCGCCGGCCCGGTCGCCCAGCAGGTTCAGGGGCACCGCGGCAAACTGGGTGCTGGCGCCGCCCTGCAGGAACAGCACCGCGTAATCCGCGGGGACGCCCAGCAACTGGCGCAGGGTCTGCTCAGCGTGCTCCGCCACGCCGACCACTTCCGGGCTGCGGTGGCTCATCTCCATCAGGGAGAGCCCCTTGCCGTGCCACTCCAGCATGTCGTCGCGGGCGATTTCCAGTACCGATTCGGGCAGTGAAGCGGGCCCGGCGCAAAAATTGTATACACGACTCATTTAGCGGGTTTCCTTGCTCTGGGTTGTTGACCGGTGGACTGTCACTACGAGGAGTTGCCGGCGCTTATTCCGCGCCGTCATCTCCGGATTCTTCTTCTCCTGCCACATCAAACAGGTCGACCTCCAGTGCCGGCGGCTCCTCGATGCGCTCGACGCCCACCAGGAACTCCCCTTCCTTGGTCCTGATCACCCGCACCCCCTGGGTATTGCGGCCGACCAGGGGCACCTCGTCGGTGCGGGTTCGCACCATGGTGCCCTGGTTGGAAATCAGCATCAGCTCATCGCCGTCGAACACCTGCACCGCGCCCACCAGCTTGCCATTGCGCCGGCTGGTGGACATGGCGATCACACCCTTGTTGCCGCGCCCCTTGCAGGGAAACTCGTCGGTATCGGTGCGCTTGCCGTAGCCATTCTCGCTGACGGTGAGCACCCTGCCCCCGGGCTTGGGAATGACCAGGGAAATCATGCTGTGACCTTCACGCAGGCGAATACCGCGAACACCGCGGGCGGCCCGGCCCATGGCACGCACTTCGGCCTCCTGGAAACGCGCTGTCTTGCCCTCGCTGCTGAACAGCATGACATCGCTGTTGCCATCGGTAATGGCGGTACCCACCAGCACATCACCCTCGTCCAGCTCCAGCGCGCGCAGGCCCACGCTGCGCTGGCGGGAGAAATCCGTGAGCGCGGTTTTCTTGACCGTGCCGTTGGCGGTGGCCATGAAAATGTAGTGGCCCTCGGTGTACTCATCCACCGGCAGGATCGCCGTCACGCGCTCACCCTCTTCCAGGGGCAGCAGGTTGACCATGGGCCGGCCGCGGGAGTTGCGGCCCGCCAGCGGGATCTGGTAGACCTTCAGCCAGTAGACCTTGCCCACGTTGGTGAAGCACAGGATGGTGGCGTGGGTGCTGGCGATCAGCAGGTGCTCGACGAAATCCTCGTCTTTCACCGCGAGGGCGGACCGCCCCATCCCGCCCCGGCGCTGGGCCTGGTAATCGGACAGGGGCTGGGTCTTGGCGTAACCGCCATGGGAGATAGTCACCACCCGGTCCTCCTCGGTGATCAGGTCTTCAACCGTGAGGTCGTGCTGCGAAGCGGTGATTTCGGTGCGGCGCTCGTCGCCGAACTCCTTGACGATTTCTTCCAGTTCCTCGCGGATCACCAGCTTGAGCCGCTCGGGATCCGACAGGATCTCGAGGTAATCGGCGATTTCGTTGAGCTTTTCCTGGTACTCGTGCAGCAGCTTCTCGTGCTCGAGGCCGGTCAGGCGGTGCAGGCGCAGGTCGAGGATTGCCTGGGCCTGGGCCGGGGACAGGTAGTATTTGCCCTCGCGCAGGCCGTACCGGGCCTCGAGATCCTCCGGGCGACAGGCATCGGGGCCGGCGCGCTCCAGCATGCCGGTGACCTCGCCGGGTTCCCAGGCCGCCGCCAGCAATTTTTCCCGCGCCTCGGTTGAGCTCGGGGACGCCTTGATCAGGGCGATCACCGGGTCGATATTGGACAGGGCGATGGCCAGGCCCTCGAGCAGGTGGCCGCGCTCCCTTGCCTTGCGCAGCAGGTACACCGTGCGCCGCGTCACCACCTCGCGGCGGTGGCGGATGAAGGCCTCGATGATTTCCTTGAGGTTGAGGGTCTTCGGCTGGCCGTCCACCAGGGCGACCATATTGATGCCGAACACGGATTGCAGGCCGGTCTGGGCGTAGAGGTTGTACAGCACCACATCGCCGATCTCGCCCCGGCGCAGCTCGATCACCACACGCAGGCCGTCCTTGTCGGACTCATCCCGAAGTTCGGTGATACCCTCGATCTTCTTCTCCTTCACCAGTTCGGCAATGCGCTCGATCAGCCGCGCCTTGTTGACCTGGTACGGCAGCTCC